>JANPKX010000110.1:0-3165 GCA_031426235.1 Alphaproteobacteria bacterium
TCCAGTCCGGCCGCTTCGTGCGTGACTTCATGGCCGAAAACGCCGCCGGCGCGCCCAGCTTCAAGGCCACGCGACGCCGCGGCTCCGAGCACCAGATCGAGGAAGTCGGCCAGCGCCTGCGCGCCATGATGCCCTGGATCACCAAGAACGCCTTGGTTGACACGACGCGGAACTGAGCGCGCGCCGCAGCGGCGGTGGGATCGAAGCGATACGGAAAGGCCCAGGATTATTCCTGGGCCTTATCGTCATCTGGCAAGGCCAAGCCGGCAGGGAATGTCCGTCGAGGCGGTGTTGCCCCGGCAAAAAGCGCCACCACCGCAGACGCCAATTCGCAGGGGTATGGTCGAAAGGTCGGGAAAAACAGAGGGTTGCTGGAGTGGCGCGGTCGTTGCTGGGCAGGGTCGACTGATCCCGGCGCAGCAGGCGCCTTCCTCGCACCGAAGCTGACCCTCACTGATGAACGCGCCCGCGCTCAACCTCGCCACCGTGACTGCGCCCACACCGGGCGGGCCGAATGCGGCCTCGGCCTCAGCCGTCGTCGCATCGCCGCTGGCCGGCTTCGAGGCGCTGATCGCGGCGTTGTTCCCGCAGCCCGCCACCGCCGCTCAGCCCACCGTCACGGCGCCGAAGAGCACCGCCGCGACCGCCGGTGAGCCGACCGACGATGCGGCCCCGACGTTCGAGGACTCTGCGTCGCTTGCGACACCCGTGGCCGGAGACGCGAACACGGCCCTGGCCGCCAGCCTCATTGTCGCGCAAGTCGTCGTCGCCGATCCTGCCAACCCGACGATCGCCGCCAACCCGGCCAATCCCGCCCCTGCGTCTACGCGCGGTCGGTCGCCAGGCGGCGTCCTCCCGCCGGCAGGCGCGGGCCTGCTGAGCCTGGATCCCCAGGCCATGCCGCAGGCCGCGCCAGGTCCGGATGAGGCGGCGCCCGAGGCCGCGCAGCACCTTGGCCGGACGAGCTCCGCCGGGTCGCCCGTCGCGCCCGCCCGACCCTTCGCTTCCGCCGCGACAGGCTGGGCGCCGCCGGCCGCCTCGGCGACGGCGCAGGCCGCGACGGCGCCGGTCGTCGCCGTCGAACTCCAGCCCCAGGACTCCATCCCGGCGGCGCTCGCAGCGGCGGACTCCACACTGGCCCCGCCCCAGGCCGCCATAATCGCCGCCGGCGTTCCCGCGCGCCCCGAGCCGGCCCAGCCTGCGCCGCCTCGCCCGGCCCGCAACGAGCGCAAGGGTGCGCCGGCGGACGCCGCGCCCGGAGCGACCCAGACGGCCAAGCTCGCCGATCGCCCCGCACCAGCGGCGACGGCGGCCTCTGATGTCGGTGCGGCGAAGACGACGATCGACAGCGACCCCTCTGCGATCGCGGAGCCGGATGCCACCCCTGATCAGCCCGACGGGCTGGCCCAGAGCGAGACCCGCGCGGCCCAGCAAGCCGCCGCGCCCACGACACCCGGCAGCCACGGCGTCCGCGGCTCGCCCGAGACCGTCGCCAACCTCGCCGCGCAGATCATCAAGAAGCTGGAAGGCCAGTCCACCCGGTTCGATCTGGAGCTCAATCCCGCGGGCCTTGGCAAGGTGGATGTGCGGCTGGAGATCGGCGCCCACGGCGCGCTGACCGCCGCCATGACCTTCGACAATCCGCAGGCTGCCTCTGAACTCAAGGCCCGGGCCGCCGAGCTCCAGCGCGCGCTGGAGCAGGCCGGCTTCAACCTATCCGGCGGCCTTACCTTCGATGTGGCGCGCGACGGCGGGCGCCAGCACCAGCAAGCCTGGCAGGACCAGCCGGAGTCTCGCGGCGGCGGCAGCCAACGCGGCGACGCCTTCAGAGCCGCGCTCGATGCGGCGGATGCGGCCGATGCCGCCGGGACGGGCGCCCTTCGCCTGCGCCGGGGCGTCACCGCCGGCCTTGATGTGAGGATCTGACCATGGCGATCGGCGACGTCACCTCAACCGTAGCGGCCTCGAGCGATACCAGCGCGTTGGGCCGCGCTCGCCTGGCGGAAAGCTTCGACACCTTCCTGTCGCTGCTGACCACCCAGCTCAAGAACCAGGACCCGCTGTCGCCGTTGGATTCCAACCAGTTCACCCAGCAGATCGTGCAGATGACCGGGGTCGAGCAGCAGCTTCAGACCAACACCCTGCTCAAGACGCTGGTCTCGAACACCACCTCCGGAGTCTCCACGGCCGTCAGCCTGATCGGCAAAGAGGTCCGCGCCGAGGCCGACGTGGCCCAGCTCAAGGATCACAAGGCGGCCTGGACCTACAAGCTCGACCGCGCCGCCGACGACGTGAAGATCGAGGTGCTGGATTCCAAGGGTCGCGTCGTCGCCTCGAAGGCGGCCACGGGCAGGGACATCACGGCAGGCGAGCATGCCTTTGTCTGGGACGGCAAGAGCGCGGGCGGGACCGAGCTGGCCGAAGGAACCTACAGCCTGCGGATCACCGCCAAGGACAGCGAAGGCTCGGTGGTGCCCAGCAAGCTCTACGCCGACGGGCTCGTCACGGGCGTCGAGCAGGCGGACGGCAGGACCCTGCTCACCGTCAACGGCGCGCGCGTCCCTTGGGAAAAGCTCGTCACCATTCGCCAGCCGGCGCCGATCACGACGTCCGGCCCAACCCCCACCACGGGCGACAAAACGTCGCTTCCAGCGGCGGCCTAACGGCCGGCCCCCGCAGCACGCCACCTCGCTTCAGCAGAACGGAACGCAGTCATGTCCATCAATTCAGCCATGTTGGCCGGCGTCTCGGGGTTGGTCGCCAACTCCTCAGCCCTGGCGGCCATCTCGGACAATATCGCCAATGTCAACACGGTGGCCTACAAGCGCAACCAGGTCAGCTTCGCGAACGTCGTCACGTCGCAGGCGGTCAAGGGCAAGTACTCCGCCGGCGGCGTCCAGGCGATCAATCGCCAGTTCGTGAGCCAGCAAGGTTTGATCCAGGCGTCGGGACAAGCCACCGACCTGGCGATATCCGGCGACGGCTTCTTTGTCACCTCGACCAAGGGCGCGGGCTTGACGCCGGCCGACGGGCGGGTGTTCACGCGCCAGGGCTCGTTCAGCGTTGACGCCGACGGGTTCCTGAAGAACGACGCGGGCCTCTATCTGCAAGGCTGGCCGGCGAAGTCGACCGGCGGGTTCGACGTCAATCCGTCCGACCTCACCA
>JANPKX010000111.1:0-1654 GCA_031426235.1 Alphaproteobacteria bacterium
CCCACGAACGACCGCCAGGTGATCGAGTTCGGCATCGGCAAGGCGCAAAAGGACGCGCTTGAACTGCTTGGGATCCCCGCCGGCGTGGTGCGCAAGACCCGGGTCGTGGACGGCAAGATCCTGCCGGCCGACGGCAAGGCCACCCTCTACGGCCTGGGTCTGCCCGGCGACCTCAACCTGGGCGACGAGGTGGAACGCAAGCACGCCCTGGCCGAACTGGGCGGCGCAATGGGCGTCATCCGCAAGGCCTATACCGACCTCAGGAACGCCGGCCTGCCCGCCGCCGTCCAGGACGCCGCCAAGTCCGCCAAGGGTCCGGTTCCGGCATACCTGTCGAACCAGATCGCCAATTATCAGGCCGCCCTCTCGCGCCTGGGCGGCTGATCCTGCGCATGCCGCGTCTTGAAAGGCGCGGGCAGGGGGGCTAGCGAGGCCCGATGGACAGCCCGCCCGATCCCCAGCCGCCGCCGCCCCGGCGCGGAGCGCCCCTGGTGCTGCTCGGCGGCCTGGCCGCCCTTGCGGCCGGCGGGGCGATCGCCTGGGTGCTGCTGGGAACCGGGAAGGGCGCGGTCGCGCCACCCCCGGCCTCTGAAGGCGGTCTCGTCATCGAGTCCGGAGAGAACGACCAGGGCCGGATCGATCCGGCGCGGCCGCTCCGGTGCTTTGTCCAGGGGCAATACGTGGGCGAGCTTTCACTGACGGCCTGCGCCCAGCGCAACGGCGTAGCCACCGACGCCCTGGACGTCGGGATCGACGAGACGGGCGCCCTGGCCGCGGCCGAGCAGGCCGGTCAGGTGCTGACGCCCTTGCCGCCCGAGGCGGACCTACCAGCGCCGGCCGACGAGGCGCAGCCCGTGGCGGCCTCGCCGCCGGCGGAGGACGTCGCGCCGGGCGCACCGGGGGCCTGCTGGCAGCGCGGCGGCGGCCGCTGGCGCAAGATGTCGGGCGACCTGGACCTCGACGCCTGCGTGCAGGCCCTGTTCGCGGGGCATTGCGAGAAGCCCGACGGGGCGACCTACGGCCGCTGGGGCCAGCAGACGCTGCGTCGGGTGAGCGGCCGGATCGAGATCTCCGACGACAACCGCACGTTCCGGTTCCTGGCGCCGCAAGCCGCTGACTGCGGTATTCCGCCGGCGGGCTGACGTGCTAGACTGATTTTATGCTCGTAAGAAACACCCTGATGCTTGCCGCTGCCGCCCTGGCTCTCGCCGGCTGCGCCAAGAAGACCGTGCCGCCCGGCGACGCCGGCGTCTGCTATCATGTTGTGCCGCAGAAGGACGGGGCGCTGAAGTACAACAAGGTCGTGAGCGTCGACAGCCTCGAGCGGTGCGCCGCCAACCTGGAAGCCATGCGCATCAAGTTCCTGCGCATGGGCGGCAACCAGACGGAACTCTACGGTGCGTTCCAGTCCAACTTCCTGTTCCTGGTGCGTGAGGGGGTCATGACCTCGACCTCGCTGGAGGGGCCGCGCTACGTGGCTCTGGTCCGTACCGGCGACGGTCGGCTGGCTATTCCTGGCGCCATGCCGCAATAGTTGTGGACGGCGCGGAACATAAATAGAACATTTACTTGTTAACGCGTGCCCGGCGCGCTAGCGTACCTGCCTTCCACGGAACGTAGGGACTGATCGACATGGCGGGCAGCGTCAACAAAG
>JANPKX010000112.1:0-2228 GCA_031426235.1 Alphaproteobacteria bacterium
CCGCCCATGACCAGCCTCGCCGACATCCGATCGACCTTCCTCGACTTCTACGTCCGCAACGGCCACGCGCCGGTGGCGTCGTCGCCGCTGGTCCCGAGGAACGACCCCACGCTGATGTTCACCAACAGCGGCATGGTGCAGTTCAAGAACGTGTTCACCGGGCTGGAGACGCGTCCCTATTCCCGCGCGACCACCGCGCAGAAGTGCGTGCGCGCTGGGGGCAAGCACAACGACCTCGACAACGTGGGCTACACCGCGCGGCACCACACCTTCTTCGAGATGCTCGGCAACTTCTCGTTCGGCGACTACTTCAAGGAACAGGCGATCACCCTGGCCTGGAACCTGCTGACCCGCGAGTTCGCTCTAAAGCCCGAGAAGCTGACCGTCACCGTCTATCACAGCGACGACGAGGCGCACGGGCTGTGGAAGACGATCGCCGGGCTGCCCGACGAGCGGATTATCCGCATCTCCACCAACGACAACTTCTGGTCCATGGGCGACACCGGGCCCTGCGGCCCCTGTTCGGAGATCTTCTACGACCACGGCGCCCACATCGCCGGCGGCCCCCCCGGCAGCCCGGACGAGGATGGTGACCGGTTCGTCGAGATCTGGAACCTGGTCTTCATGCAGTTCGAGCAGTTCGCGGACGGCCGCCGCGAGGCGCTCCCCAAGCCCTCCATCGACACTGGCATGGGCCTGGAGCGGGTCGCCGCCGTGCTGCAGGGGGTGCACGACAACTACGACGTCGACCTGTTCCGGGCGATCATCGCGGCTTCGCGCGGCCTGGTGGGCGGGGCCGGCGGCGCGTCCAATGGCCCCTCGCACCGGGTGATCGCCGACCACCTGCGCTCGGTCAGCTTCCTGATCGCGGACGGGGTGACGCCGTCCAACGAGGGGCGCGGCTACGTGCTACGCCGGATCATGCGCCGCGCCATGCGCCACGCGCACCTGCTAGGCGCGGAGGAGCCCCTGATGCACCGCCTGGCACCGACCCTGGTCGAGCAGATGGGCGAGGCCTATCCGGAATTGAAGCGCGCCGAGCCGGCCATCATCGACACCCTGCGCCAGGAGGAGGAGCGATTCCGCCGGACCCTGGGTCGCGGGATGAGCCTGCTGGACGAAGCCACCGCGGGTCTCAATGAAGGCGACGTACTGTCGGGCGAAACGGCCTTCAAGCTCTATGACACCTATGGTTTCCCGCTCGATCTCACCCAGGACGCGATCCGCGCCAAGGGTCTGACGGTGGACTTGCTCGCCTTCGACGCGGCCATGGCCCGGCAGAAGGATATGGCCCGCGAGGCGTGGAGCGGCTCGGGCCAGGCGGCGGCCGCGGGCGAGTGGTTCTCCATCCGCGAGCGACTGGGCCCCACGGTGTTCGCCGGCTACGAGGACGGCGAGATTACCGCCGAGGTGCTGGTCCTGGTGGAGGACGGTCGGGAGATCGATGGGGCCGCGACAGGCTCCAGCGTGCAGGCGCTGTTCGACCGCACCCCTTTCTACGCCGAGAGCGGCGGCCAGGCCGGTGACCAGGGCGACGTGGAATGGGCGGGCGCCGACGGCGCGCCCGGGCACGCCCGCGTCCTGGACGTTCAGAAGCAGGCGGGCGACCTGCACGTGCATCACCTGGAAATCCTCGCCGGCGCCCTGACGCCCGGCACGCGAGTCCGGCTGGCGGTAGACGCCGAACGCCGCACGACGACGCGGGCCAACCACTCGGCCGCGCACCTGCTCCACGCGGCGCTGCGCAACGTGCTGGGCGCGCATGTGACCCAGAAGGGCCAGATGGTGGATGGCGAGCGAATGCGCTTCGACTTCAGCCACGGCGCGCCGGTGACGCCGCAGGAGATCGACCGCATCGAGGCGGAGGTGAACGCCGTGGTTCGCCAGAACCTGCCCGCCGAAACCAAGCTGATGGCGCCGCAGGAGGCCATGGCCGCCGGCGCCATCGCGCTGTTCGGCGAAAAGTACGGCGAGAGCGTGCGGGTGCTGACCCTGGGGCGTGAGCTGGGCTCGGACGGTCCCTATTCGGTCGAACTGTGCGGCGGCACCCACGTCGCGCGGACCGGCGACATCGCCCTCTTCAAGATCGTCGCCGAACAGGGCGTGGCCGCCGGCGTGCGGCGGATCGAGGCCCTGACCGGCGAAGCGGCGCGCCGCTGGCTGCTGGATCAGGCCGGCGTGGCGCGGGCGCTCGCCGACCAGTTCAAGGTGCCGGTGCTGGAGGTCGG
>JANPKX010000113.1:0-2381 GCA_031426235.1 Alphaproteobacteria bacterium
GGCGACCGTAAAGGGCTACGCGGCGCAGGAGAGCAAGGTCCTGATCGGCGTCGCCGAGGCCAGGGCCGGCGCGCTGCAGGTGAAATCCGACGCGACCATCACCACCGACCCGGCCGCGTTCCAGCGCTATGCCGCCGCTCAGAACAACCTGTCCCTGGCCCTCGCTCCGATGCGGGTTCTGCAGGAGACCTATCCCGACTTGAAGTCGAACCAGAACTTCATGGCTCTTCAGAGCCAGCTGGAGGGCACCGAGAACCGGGTGGCGATCGCGCGGCGCGACTACAACGAGGCCGTCCAGGATTTCAACACGACGCTGAGGACCTTCCCGCAGGTGCTCTGGGCCAAGACGATGTATGGCTCGTCTCGGCCGATGCAGCTGTTCCAGGCGACTGCCAGCGCGCAATCCGCGCCCACGGTCAGCTTCGACGCTGTCGACGGGGCCTCGCCCGGCTCGGCTCCGCCAGAGCCCGTGCCCAACTAGTGAGCCTTCTGGGCCGCATGGGACGTTGCGCGGCGCTGCTGGCCGCCCTGGCGCTGGCCTGGCCGGTCGCGGCCCTGACCGCCCCGACGTTCCCGCCCCTGACGGGACGGGTCGTGGACAACGCCAACCTCCTGTCGCCCGCCGCGGAGGCGAAGCTGGATGGCGACCTGGCCGCGCTCGAGAGCTCGACGGGCCGCCAGCTGGTCGTCGCCACCCTGCCTGATCTCCAGGGCTACGAGATCGAGGACTACGGCTACCAGCTGCTCCGCACCTGGGGCATCGGCCGCAAGGCGCAGGACGATGGCGCCATCCTGATCGTCGCCCCCGCGCAGCGGAAGGTGCGTATCGAGGTGGGGTACGGCCTCGAGCCCGTGCTGACCGATGCGATCTCCAGCCTGATCATTCAGCGCGCCGTACTGCCGCCGTTCAAGGCCGGTCGGATGGAAGACGGCGTGGTCGCCGGGGCCGAGGCCATCATCGCTCAGCTGGCCTTGCCAGCCGATCAAGCGCAGGCCGCGGCTCAGGCGGCGATCACCGTGCCCGCGGCGGCGCGCCCGAGCAGCGCCGGGGGCATCGGCGTCCCCGCCATTGTCGCGATTTTCCTGCTGATCTGGGTATTGAGCGGCGTGCTGCGCGTGTTTGGCGGACGCCGGCGGGGGGGCGGCAGCAGTCTGTGGTGGCTCCTGCCGCTGATCCTGTCCCGGTCTGGACGAGGCGGCGGCGGGTTTGGGAGCGGCGGGTTCGGCGGTGGCGGCGGGTTCTCCGGCGGCGGCGGATCGGGCGGCGGCGGCGGCGCCTCGGGGAGCTGGTGATGTCGAAAGCCCTGCTCAGCCCTGACGACCTGGACGTGATCCGGCGCGCGGTGCGGGCCGCGGAGGTGCGCACGACAGGCGAAATCTACTGCGTGGTCGCCGAGGAGAGTTCGGACTACCACGCGACGCCCCTGGCCTGGGCGGCCGGTATCGCACTGCTGGCGCCCGCCATGCTGCTGCTGGCGGGCATTCACGTGACGGCGCCGGATCTGACGTGGCTGGGCGGCTGGACGGCTGATCAGGTCGAGGACGTCGGCGAAGCCACCGCGCGGGCGGCACTGCTGGGCGCGCTGCTGCTACAGGCGGCCCTGTTTGTCGCCACGGTGTTCGTGGTTGCGATCCCAACGGTGCGACGGGCGCTGACGCCACGGGGCATGAAGCGCGACCGCGTCCGCCAGCGCGCCGAAGAACAGTTCCTGGCCAAGAACCTGCACGCCACCCGCGAGCGCACCGGTGTGCTGATCTACGTGTCCTTCGCCGAACGGATGGCCGAGCTGATCGCCGACGAGGCTATCCACGCCAAGGTTCCCGAACACACCTGGGACCAGGCCATGAACGCCCTGACGGAAGGTTTGAAGCGGTACCAGGCGGCGGCCGGCTTCGTCTCGGCCATCGAGCTCTGCGCCAATCTGCTCGCTGACAATTTCCCGGCCCGCCTTGGCGACAATCCGAACGAGCTGCCGGACTCCATCGTGTTGCTACCGCGTCCCTGAGACCCTGGCGTCGCCGGGCTGGAGACTTGCGGCCTGCGTGGCCCCCGATAAAGATAGCGCCTTGTGTAACGGCTGCGTGAGGGCCGAGGGATTGCGTACTGATCACGACATCCACGCGTCGGAACCCATGCTCCAGAGGCTGCAGCGGCTGGAGACCGTCATCGACGTCTCGGGTCTGGGGCTCTGGGACTGGGACGTCCGCACCGGGGCGATCACCTGGAACGCCCGCAATCGCACCCTCTTCGGGGTCGGCCATGACGGTCCCCTGACCCTGAACGACACCGTTGAGCTGGTGCATCCCGACGACCGCGATCGGCTGTCCGCCGCCTATGTTGAGGCCAGCAACCGGCCCGAGGGCGGCGACTACACGCTGGA
>JANPKX010000114.1:0-9329 GCA_031426235.1 Alphaproteobacteria bacterium
GCTTCCCGGAACGTCTGCCAACGTCTGAAAGCCGGACGAAATGGCGTACCATTTGGCGGACGACCCCGGTCCAAGCGGACGTTGCGAACGTCTCAGATGGGGGGATTGCGGCCTGGAGAATTGAGCCGGGCGATCGTTTCCGGATGTGACTGCGCCGACGATCCGAAGATCGGCGGCGCGTCACGGCGGTTGCGAAGCTCAGGTATCGGCTACCGGATGACCTGCGAGGAGATCATCGCGCGCTCCCGATCGTCTCTCCGAATTGGCGCAGAGCGGAGACGAACCAATCACGCTGCTGAAGGTGAACATAGTGCCCGCCCCCCGGTGCGGTCAGGTGCGTGGCGCCGGCATACCGACCGGCGAGATCCGCTTGCGTTTCGGTCCATAAAGTCTCGAACGGAGATGGCTTTTGACCGAAGGGGCGGGTGATAACCAGTACGGGTTTACCGCGCGCCGGACCGATCGCCTCTGCTTGCGCAAACGCGGCCGCCAACGCTGCGACTTCATCCTGCGCACCCCGTGGGGACCCCATCATCATTGCTGGTGTGGGGGTGCACATCGGCAAGCGCGCTGCTTCGCATCGGCGCGAGAAATCCGCCGCGCGTGACTCCTCGAGGACGAGGCCAGCAATCTGGTTCGTACGTGTCGCGGCATAGTATTCAGCATAGAGGCCGCCCAGAGAGTGTCCGACGAGGATGTACGGTCCGCGCACGCCGGATTGCCTGAGCACAGCGTCCAGATCACGCGCTGCCGCCTTCGCATCGGCGGGGCCAGAAGAGGCGGTGCTCAGACCATACCCCGCTCGATCATAGACGATCACGGTTGCGCCTTCAGCAAGCTGCGGGGCGACATCCTTGAAGGACTGCATTCCGTCACCAAGGCCTGAGATCATGACGATTACCGGCTTGCCTGCGCCCAGTACCCGATAGGCGATGTCGCGACCTGCCACCGACGCCACACGGGTATCGGCGGGCGCGGCAATCACGGCGTGGGCGCCAACGCCACCTGCTATCAGAAAGCCGATCGCGATAGCCAGGCCCACCAGACGCCCGATCTGAGGCGGGCGAGCGACCGCGATGGCGTCGGCCAGGTCTTGTGGAACAGGGAGCGACCGGAACGGGCTGACGTCAGCACCACCCGTGTTGCCGAAAGGAACAAGTCCAAACGGTGTCTTGGTCGCTGCACCTGCCATGCGAAGCGTCTGGGCGGCGGCTTCCCTCAGGTTCCGATGGCGTAAGGCCCATGCAAACATTCGTGCGTGCACGCGGGTATGCTCGATCGTCGAGGCCTGCCCAAGAACATGCGCGCGTTCGAGGTGGCGAAAGGCGGCGGCCCACTTCCCGTCGAGCTCCGCGGAACGGGACGTTGACAGCTCGGCATCTACTTGCGGGCGTATGCGGGAGCGAAAATCTTCAGGCGCGGCAGGGGCTATCCCGATCGCACTTTCGTGCAACTCACTTCGCGCCAGGCGCCAAGCCAAGGCCGCAGCCGCCATCCAGTCGAACGACAGGCAGAACATAGGCCACCAGATCGGCACGCCTGGATTGGCGACGAGACGGCTATGTCCAAGGTCAAACGCGCCGTGCGCGATCAGGGCGATCACAACAAGCCAGAGGTTTCGTTTGAAGCCGACAAGGGCGATCGCCGCGAAAGCCACGAAGATGGTAGATTCCAGCAGGAGCACTGGCAGGGCCCCGCCGACAACGGCAAACAGATCGTAGTAGGAAGCGATCACCACCAGCACCGTAGGATAGAAGGCTCGATCGCGGTCAAACCCGGCCTTGGCGGCGAAAACAGCCACGACAAGAGCCAGCGCAACGCCCACTGCATATTCCATTTGGGTCTCTCCAATCCCGCTCAAGGCGGGCGCGCAGTCTGGTCCCCAGGCCTGCCGAGGCCGGCGTAGAGGACCAGGTGGCGTTAGGGTCAGGACGCCGAGCAGGCGGCATCCGGCGTGCAGGCGCAGTCGCTTCCGCAGTTGCACGGTGCGCAGTCGCATCTGTTGGCGTCGCAACTATTGCAGGCGCAAGTGGGTGTGCAGCGGCACGCTGGGCTGATGGCTTGGTCGGTCATTGGAACCTCCTGGGTTTCCGGTTGTCGATGACGGAGGTTTAGACCGGCGTCTGACGCCGCACTTGAACGGAAGGGCTACGTCATTCGAAGCGTCGCGGGTGCAACGCCGAACATCCGCTTGAACGTCCGGCTGAAGTGCGAGGAGTCCGCAAAACCGGCCTCGTGCGCGGATTGGGTCAATGACGCGCCGGCCGCAAGGCGTTCCAGGGCACGAGTGAGCCGCAGCCACAGGAGGTAGGTACGAAAGGCCAGGCCGGTGTGTTCGACAAACAGATGCCGAAGCCGATGGGCCGACAACCCGCCAATAGCGCCGACGTCGGCAAGGCTTACCGGCCCATCAAGCTGCCCGGCCGCCCAGGCGATCATCTTGCGAACCCGAGGATCGGGTTCGCTGGCCGCAATGCTTCCCGCCATGGAAGCGGCCAGCCCGCGCCCGAGTTGTATGAGAGCATCATTGTCCCTTTCAGGGGAAAGAAAGTTCGCTGCGATCTGACTGCCGAAATCAGCCAGCATTCCGGACGGAACAGGCGCTAGGTCGCGACCGTCAAAAAGCGCTCGGAATATGGCCCGGCCGGTGCGGCTTTCGGGCTCGACAAAGAGGATCGCCACCAGCCCTTCCGCCTCGAAAACATGGGCAACATCAGGCGCAACCGCGACGGCGTCCCCACAGACCTCAATCCCACCCGTGTCGAGCCGAAACGTCCCGCCCAGACCAATCGTCACCTGAATTGCATGATGGGCATGGGGCTCGGTCGGCCGGGGCTCCGGGGTTGTGACCGGAGTGGCGTCCACGACCCAAAGGCTTCCGCCTTCCCAAAGAACAATCCGTGTACGCGCCAACAGCTCCATGGATTCACGTTACGCGCCTTCTTGCCGGATGAGGACCACCTCTGGTGCGGCGGCCGTGATGTCCGGGCTTGGGTGCGCTAGGGGTCGCTTCTCACCGGCAGCCCAGCGCCCGGAAGCCGACCTTGGGCTCACCGACGTCCAAGCGGACGCCACAGATGTCGGTTCAGGGTGGATCGCCGCCCGCTCGACGGGCCGCGCATTCTTGGCCATGCTTGGAGCGACGCTGATCGTTTTGGTCGGCCGAACACAGGGGCGATCGCATGCTCAAAACCGTCCCGTTGGGTCGCAACTGCGGGCTGCGTGTGTCGCAGCTTTGCCTGGGCACCATGAATTTCGGGGAGCCGGGGCGGGGGCACCAGGGCGATTGGACCCTGGGGATCGACGACGCGCGGCCGCTGTTCCGGGCCGCGATCGAGAAGGGGCTGTTCTACTTCGACTGCGCCGACATCTATGGGACCGGCGCCAGCGAGACGGTGGTGGGCGCCCTGCTGCGGGAGCTTCTGCCGCGCGAGGAATATGTGCTGGCGACCAAAGTCTCGATGCCGATGGGGCGCAATCCCAATCAGGGCGGGCTGTCACGCAAGCACATCCTGGAGGGGGTCGATGCCTGTCTGAAACGGCTCGGCGCAGACTACATCGACAAGCTGGTGATCCACCGCCATCCGCACGGCATCCCCGGCTATGAGGGCACGCCGATCGAAGAGAGCCTGGAGGCGCTGCATGACGTGGTGCGGGCGGGCAAGGTCCACTACCTGGGCGCCTCGTCCATGTTTGCCTGGCAGTTCGCCGAGCTGCAGCTGACCGCCAAGATGAACGGCTGGACGCCGTTCGTCTCGATGCAGAACCACTACAACCTCGTCTATCGCGAGGAGGAACGCGAGATGATCCCCTATTGCCTGTCCAGTGGCGTGGCCGTGACGCCCTGGTCGCCGCTGGCGCGCGGGATCCTGGCGGGGGCGTATCAGGGGGGCTTCTCTGGCGGCTCGACCGCGCGCTCCCAGGGGCGAGATAGCCGGCGCACGCAGAGTCTCTATCAGGGCGAGGCGGTGTTCGACATCGCCGCCCGAGTGATCGAGACCGCGGACAAGTACGGCCGCACACCGGCGCAGATCGCGCTGGCCTGGCTGCTATCGAAGCCGGGTGTGACCGCGCCGATCGTGGGCGTCTCGAAGCTGGAGCAGCTGGACCAGCTGGTCGCCGCCACCGAGGTCAGCCTGGACGCGGCGGACATCGCCTACCTGGAGGCGCTGTACCAGCCGGTGCAGAACCTGCTGTCGATCGGCACGTCCTGATGTCGGGTGATGAGCCGATCGCCGGCTACGATGTGCCCGCCGTCGAGGCCTGGATCGCAAGCCACGTGCCCTCGCTCAGCCCGCCGCTCACCTGGACGCGGCTGGAAGGCGGGCACTCGAACCTGACCTATCGGATCGACGACAGCGCAGGCCGCGCCGCTGTGATCCGCCGCCCGCCGCTGGGCGAGCTGCTGCCCAAGGCGCACGACATGGCGCGGGAGTGGGCCGTCATACGGGCGCTGAACAGGACGGATGTGCCCGTACCGGCGGCGTTGGGATTCTGCGACGACGTGTCGGTTACCGGCGCCCTGTACTACATGATGGGCCTCATCGACGGACATCCGCTCTACAGCCTGGCCGATACGCAGCGGTGGGTGGCGCCTGACCGGCGGGTCGCCATGGCGCATTCCTTCATCGACGCCCTGGCCGCGCTCCACGCCCTGGACCCCGTGCAGGTCGGTCTGGGCGACCTGGGTAAGACCGAGGGCTATATTGGCCGGCAGCTCAAGACCTGGCACCGCTCGTGGATGGCCTCGATCGAGCCGGCCAGCCTGGATGATCCGCGCGCTCACAGCCTGAAGGACTTCTTCGCGGCACACACGCCGGACCAGGGACCGGCGCGGGTCGTGCATGGCGACTACGGGGTCCACAACTGCCTGGTGGGACCGGACGGCCTGATCGCCGCGGTGGTGGATTGGGAGATCTCGACCCTGGGCGATCCTCTGGCGGACCTGGCTTACGCGCTCAATCAATGGCCGGACCCGACCGACGCCTATTCGCCAAACCCTGAGGGCGCCACGTCAGCGCCGGGCTTTCCCACCCGGACAGCGCTGGCCTTGCGGTACGCCGAGCGGACGGGGCGGGACCTGTCGCAGCTGGACTTCTACGTGGGATTCAACCGCTGGAAGACGGCGGCGATCAACCACGGGGTCTATGCGCGGTATCTGGAGGGGAAGAAGAGCACCGATGGCGTCAATCTGGAGGCCCTGGTGGCGACCGTCGACCGCAGCCTGACCCTTGCCGAAGAGGCGGTCGGCCGCCTGCAGCGGGGAGGCTGAGATCAACTTGGACTTCGATTACCTGGAATCCTACGCGGCGCGCGACCGCGGTGTGATCGCCGAGGTGCTGGGCTTGTTCCAGTCGCAGGCCAGCCTGTGGTCAACCGAACTGGCCAATCCCGGCCAGGACCTGAGGGACCTTGCGCACACGATCAAGGGTTCGGCGCGCGGCATCGGCGCCACGGCGCTGGGCGATGTGGCGGACCGGGTTGAGCAAGGGGAGGTCGCCCTAGTTCCGGCGCTCAAGGGTGCGCTGGCGCAGGTGCTGGCGGCCATCGAAGCGTATCTCGGTGACAATGGCCAAGCTTGAGCATCAGGGCGCAATAGTCTGATCGGTATAGGTTTCCTGAACGAGACTGAACGGCTTGCCGTCGGCGTCCAGCAGGACGGCGCGGTGGCGGAGCACGGCTGGCCCGCGCGGATTTAGCCGTTTCACCGACAGCGTTCGACGATGGAACCGTAGCGGCGCCGCCACCACGCCAAACGGCGTCTGGGTGGTCTCAAGCAGGGTGTTCATCTGAGGCGTCAGGCGGGCGGGAAGGTACCAGTTGTCGGCCCGGGAGAAGACCCGCTCGCCGCAGGTCAGCTCGACGCGGCGGTGGCGGATAGGCTCTCCCCGTCCGACTCCAAGCGCGCGCCGGGCGACCGCGTCAGCGCCGGCGTCCGGCGTTGCCGGGATCAGGCGAGCGCGAATTGGCGTTCCGAGAGGCGCGCGATCGTCGCAAAGCGCCTGGAGGACGGCGGTTGCGCTGTCGTGGGCCAGCAAATCGGCGTTCAGTCGATCCCGCTGCGCCATCGGCGACAGCGCCACCGTCAGCACGAGCGCGGCGATCAAATGCCGGCGCCGTTGTCGATGGCGAGCAGGGCTTCCTCGTGGGCCCGCGCCTCCGCCTCGATCCAGCCGATGAAGGCCTTGACCTGGGGCAGCCGCGCCTTGGCCTTGGGGTGGACCAGATAGTAGGCGAAGTCGACGGCTGTCGAGATCTGCAATGGGGCCACCAGGCGCCCCGCGTCCAGATCGGCCTGCGCCAGAGTGCGTTTGGCCAGGGCCACGCCACGCCCGTTGGCGGCCGCCTCGATCACCAGGCTGGACTGATTGAACCGCGGCCCGCGATGCCCGTCGATGCCACGCAGGCCTCGCGCCGCCAGCCACATGGGCCAGTCCGGGCAGCTGTCGTCGATCTCGGGCGATCCGTCGTGCAGCAGGGTGTGTTGCGCAAGGTCCTCCGGGCTCGTCAGCGGGTGTTCCGCCAGCAGGGCGGGGCTGGCGACCGGGATCACGGCTTCGCTGACCAGCCGGGTCACCTCGAGCCCAGGATAGCGCCCGGCGCCGTAGCGCAGCGCCAAGTCTACCTCGCCGGCGCTCAAGTCCACCAGCTCCATGCCGGCGTTGAGCCAGACATCGACCTGCGGGAACGCCCGCTCGAAGGCGCCCAGGCGCGGCGCAAGCCACTTGGCGGCGAACGAGGGCGGAGCGGTGATCGTCAGGCGCCGCCCGTCGACCGCTGCGGTGAGCAGGCTGGCCGCCTCGGCCAGCCGGTCGAAGGCTTCGCGCAGGGCGGGCAGGGCGGTCTGGGCCGCGTCGGTCAGCAGGAGGCCTTTGGGCGTGCGCTTGAAGAGGGCGGCGCCAACGTAGTCTTCCAGGTTCTGGATCTGCTGGCTGACCGCGCCAGGCGTCACCGAAAGTTCATCGGCGGCGCGACTGAAATTCAGGTGGCGGGCCGCAGCCTCGAACGCCCGCAGCGCGTTCAGCGGCGGAAGCCGGCGACGCTGTTGGTTGCGATCCATCGAGTTTTCCTGACACCCCGGGCAGAAGTCCTTGGGTTGCGAAGTGGGCGATCGGCGGCCTTATTGCAAGGCTGAAGACGTGTATCGTTTATAGAGAAGCTAACATGCCCCAACCCCGAAGCCCCGGCGAGCGACTGGTCGTCCTGGATGGCGGACGCGCGGCTCGCGTCCCGGGTGAGGTGTGGCTCGTCGGGGCGGGGCCGGGCGATCCCGAGTTGCTGACCCTCAAGGCGCTCAAGGTTCTGCAGGCTGCCGACGTGGTGGTGCACGATGGCCTCGTCTCCGACGATATTCTGGAACTGGCGCCGGCCACCGCCCGCCGGATCAGCGTGGCCAAGCGCAAGTCGCGGCATTCCTACAGCCAGGACGAGATCAACCGCATGCTCGTCGCGTTCGCGCTGGACGGGCTCACGGTGGTGCGGCTGAAGGGCGGCGACCCCTTCATGTTCGGTCGCGGCGGCGAGGAGCTGCAGGCGTGCCGCCACGCCGGTGTCGTCTGCCATATCGTTCCGGGTGTCACCGCGGCTCTCGCGGCCAGCGCCGCGGCCGGCGCGCCCCTGACCCACCGCGGCTCGGCCCAGGCCGTGACCTTCGTCACCGGGCATGCAGCCAAGGGCTCGGAGCCAGACCTGGACTGGGAGAGCCTCGCGAAGGCGAACCAGACCGTGGTGATCTACATGGGCCTGTCCATGGCCGCGACCATCGCGATGCGGCTGATGGCTGCCGGGCGGAACGGATCGACTCCGGCGCTGATCGTCGAGAACGTCAGCCGGATGGATGAACGCCGAGTGGTCACGACGCTGAACGACCTCGCCGAGGCGGCGGCCCAGCTCAACGGCCCGGCGATGCTGATCCTTGGCGAAGCCATGGCCATGGCCAATTCCGGTCCTCACCCGCTTGCGGGGGAGGGGGACCACGAAGTGGTGGAGGGGGCGCTGCGGCGCGCCCGGAGCCTGGGGCAACGTCCCCTCCACCGCGCTGCGGTCCCCCTCCCCCGTTTTCACGGGGGAGGTAACTAGGATGAAAGCCCTGACCGCCAATCGCCTCACCGACGGCGACGTCGTGTTCTGGAAGACCGGCCAGTGGGTCGAGCGGTTCGCCGATGCGCAGCTCTGGTCCGATGACGACCCCGCCGCGCTTGAGGCCGAAGGCCAGGCCAAGAGCCAGGGCACGGTGGTGGTCGATGCCTATCTGATCGACCTAGTCGAATCCGAAGGCCTGTGGGCGCCGCTCAGCTATCGCGAGCGCATCCGCGCGCTGGGCCCGACCAACCATCTCTACCACGGCAAGCAGGCTGAGGGCGGGGCGGTGATCGAGGCGCTGCAGCATGCCCATGGCGCAGCCCGGTCCACCGGCCGCGTCAACCTCATCAAGCGGAAGTAGTACGATGTACCAGTACGACACGATCGACCGGGAGATGCTGGCCGACCGCTCCGCGGAGTTTCGCGGCCAGGTCGCGCGCCGGCTTTCGGGTGAGCTGTCCGAAGACCAGTTCAAACGCCTGCGCCTGATGAACGGGCTGTACCTGCAGCTGCACGCCTACATGTTGCGGATCGCCGTGCCCTATGGCGCCCTGAACGCCGCCCAGTTGCGCAAGCTGGCGTGGATCGGGCGAACCTACGACAAGGGCTACGGCCACTTCACGACGCGCCAGAACCTGCAATTCCACTGGATCAAGCTTCGCGACGCGCCCGACATTCTGGACCACCTGGCCAGCGTCGACATGCATGCCATCCAGACCTCTGGAAATTGTATCCGCAACACCACCACCGACCCCTACGCCGGGGCGACGGCGGAAGAAGTGGACGATCCGCGCGTGTGGGCCGAGGCGATCCGCCAGTGGTCGACCTTCCACCCCGAGTTCACCTTCCTGCCGCGCAAGTTCAAGATCGCCATCACGGCCGCAGCCAAAGACCGGACGGCGGCGCGCGTGCACGATATCGGGCTGGCGCTGAAGCGGGCTCGCGACGGGTCGCTGGGATTTGAGGTGATGGTGGGCGGCGGCATGGGGCGCACGCCCTATCTCGGTCCGACGATCCGCGAGTTCCTGCCCGTCGAGCGCCTGCTGAGCTATCTGGAAGCGATCCTGCGCGTCTACAACCGGCACGGCCGCCGCGACAACATCTACAAGGCCCGGATCAAGATCCTGGTCGCCGCGCTGGGCAAGGACGAGTTCGCCCGCCAGGTCGAGGCGGAATGGGCCCGGATCGGTGAGACCCCCGACCTGCCAGCGACCGAAATGGCGCGCATCCGGGACGCGTTCGTCAAG
>JANPKX010000115.1:0-5246 GCA_031426235.1 Alphaproteobacteria bacterium
CTGCATCGCCTCGATCGTGGTCACCGGGACCCACAGTCCGTGCCGCCCGGCGCCCCGGCTGCTGAGGTTGGCCAGGTTCACCGCCTGAAGCCGACGCCACGAGAAGGCCACGCGCCGCGGTCGCTGGGTTGTGCCCGAGGACAACATCACCCGGCCCAGGCCCTCCGGATTGAGGTCAAGGATCGGCAGCGGCCGCGGCTCCGCCCCGCCCACCCGACCGGCGAGGCCTGGATCCAGAACGAGGATCCTAGCGCCCTCCGTCTCAGCCGGTAGGGGCGGCTTGTCCACAAGCCGGACGTCGGCGCCGTGATCGTGGTAGGGGCTGGAGGCGATCCGCAGCCGGGCCAGGGCGGCCATCAGCACATAGGTCAGGTAGGGGTCCGCCAGCCGGATCGAAACGACGCCAGAAGCCGGGTGCAGCCCAAGTCCTGTGAGTGCGGCGCCCCACCGATCAATATCGGCGTTGAACTCCCCATAGGTGACCCTGCGCGTCGGCGTGACCACGGCGATGGCCCTGGGCGTGACGCGCGAATGGTCCCTGATAAATCCGTCGAACATCTGTCCGCAGCCCCGGTTCGCCTAGGAGTCTTTCATGTACCAGTCGTCGACGTTGGAGAGCGTCTCGAAGCGGCGCCTGTAGCCAAGACCCGTCAGCAGCTCGAACACCGGCTCCCGTCGGCTGGTGAAATTGTGCTCCACGGCGATCAGCCGCACGTCCCACGCGGCGAGGTCGAAGTGCTGCAGGATGTCGAGCTCGGATCCCTCGGTGTCGATCGAGAGGAAGTCGATACGCCGCGGCGCGTTCCAGTGGGTCAGCAGGTCATTTAGCGAGACGGTTTCGACGGGATACCGCCGGCCGTCCCGCCGAGCCGGGCCGTGGGCGTCGGCGTCGGAAAAGCTGTCGATGGTCGAGAGGCCGGTCTGAGGCGTCTCATTGAACAACAGGGTGCGCCCGCTCTCGATCCAGACGCAGCGGGTGTCGACGTGGCAGGCGCGGTTGCGCGCCAGCGCCGCCTGGCGGATCCGCGCCGGCTCGGCCACGATCCCGCTCCAGCCCAGTTCGCGCTCCAGGAACCAGGTGTTGCTGGCATAGCGGCCGTCGCCGGCGCCGAACTCGACGAAATAGCCGCCGCGCTGGAGGCCCAGTTCGTAGGCGACCCAGAGGTCCTGCAGGAACTGGCCCGAGCTGAGGGTCAGGTTGTCCATGCAGAATCCCAGGAAGGCCAGCCGCGCGTCGTCGGCGCTGCCCTGAGCGACCTGATCGCGCAGAGCCGCCAGGGTCTCGGTCGCCTGCTGGAAGTTGATACGCGGCATGGCCGCGTCCTGGCGCCCTATCGCGCCGGGATCAACTGACAGTGTCCTCGCGGATCGTCCGGCGCGCCGCCCAGAAGCAGCCGAAAGCGATGACCCCGACGCTGGCGGAGATGATCAGCGCCCACCGCACGCCCTCCGCTGGACCCATCCCCATGCCCTTGTTCAGGAAGTCGGAGAGGATGCCCACGGCGAGCGGACCCAGGCCCAGGCCGATCAGGTTGATGATGAAGAGCAGGATCGCCGACGCGGTGGCGCGCATGTGCGGCGGCACCACCGACTGGCCGGTCCCATAGACCGGGCCGTACCACAACGTGCCAAGGAAGCCGTTGATCGCCAGGACGCAAAGACCGACCGCCGCCGAATCGACGGTGACAGCGAAGATGTAGACGGGAATGGTGATCAGACTGGCGATCGCAGGGGCCACCATGTAGGCGCGCAGGTCGCGCTTGCCGTACTTGTCGGCGATCCAGCCGCCGACATAGGCGCCGATCGCCCCGGAGATGCCGCTGATCAGGCCCAGCGCCAGGCCCAGGAACCCTACCGGCCCCAACCCGACACTGTCGGCAAGCGCCTTGATCTCCTCCGGGTGGTTGCGGAAGAAGAACGAAGCGGTGAAGGGCGCATGGCCGTAGCCGATGAACGCCTTGGTGGCCGCTGCGAAGGCGATGAACCAGAAGGTCCGGCGCTTCGCCAGATAGGCCATGGTCTGGCTGAAGGTGGCCGAGGCGGCCTGCACCGCCGCCGCGTGGGCGGCCATGATCTTCCGCGGCTCCTTCAGCGTGAAGATGGCCAGGGCCGCGAACAGCAGCCCAGGCACGCCCGCCACCAGGAACGCCGCGCGCCAGCCATAGGCATCGGCCACGATGCCGCCCATCACCAGCCCGAGCAGGCTGCCGATCGGGGTGCCCATCGAGTAGAAGGCCAGCGCCGAGGCGCGCTTCTCCTTGGGCATATAGTCGACGATCAGGGAGTGGGCCGGCGGGGTGCAGCCCGCCTCGCCCACGCCCACGCCGATCCGGTAGGCGATCAGCTGCCAGAAGTTTCCGGCGGTGGCGCAAAGCGCGGTGAAGCCGCTCCAGACCGCGACCGCGCTGCCGATGATCACAGCGCGGTTCTTGCGCTCCGCGAGCCGGGCGATCGGGATCCCGAGGACCGTGTAGAAGACCGCGAAGGCCAGGCCGCTCATCAGACCAAGCTGCCAGTCGGCGAGCTTCAGCTCTTCCTTGATGGGCTCGGCCAGGATGTTGATCACCTGACGGTCGAGGAAGTTGATGACGTAAATGCCCAGCAACAGCCACATGGCATAGCGGGTATAGGCCCTGGAGAACGGCGGGGCCTCTGACGCGGCGGGATTTTGCGGCGGGTTGGATCCGGCGGCCGGAGCGACGGCGTCGGTCATGATGGGCGCGTTCCTCATGGTCTTGTTTGTTGTCCTGATCTAGACGGCGCCGGGTGGAGCCCGGCAAGAGGCCAAGTGTTTCAAAGATGCAGTATGGAGGCGCGAGAGACATGGACCTGGTGATCGGGACCAAGGCGTGGTCCACATGGTCGATGCGGCCCTGGCTGGTGCTGAAGCACGCAGGGCTGCCGTTCACGGAGACACTGATCCCGTTGCGGCAGGAGAACGACGTCAGCGGCGCAGCTATCCGGCGGCATTCGCCGTCGGGGCGGGTGCCGGCGCTGGCGGACGGTGAGTTGAGAATCTGGGACTCGCTGGCAATCTGCGAATATGTGGCCGAGCGGCGGCCGGATCTGTGGCCGGGTGACCCTTCGGCGCGGGCGCTGGCGCGATCGGCAACCGCGGAAATGCACTCCGGGTTTCAGGCGTTGAGGGCCGAGTGCCCGATGGCCCTGGACGAGCAGCCGAGGCCCCAGGCACTGTCCCCGGCGGCTCAGGCCGACGTCCGGCGCATCGTCGCGCTGTGGACCGAAATGCTCGAGCGGTTCGGCGGCCCGTTCCTGGCCGGCGGCTGGTCGATCGCCGACGCCTTCTTCACCCCCGTGGCGACGCGGTTTCGCACCTATCAGGTCGACCTGGCCGCCCATGGGGATAAGGGCTCGGCGGCGGCATATGGCGCGCGGCTGCTGGCCACGCCAGAGTTCCTCGCCTGGGAAGCGGACGCCCAAGCTTGACGCGCCTCGCAGGGCTGCTTCGGGCGGTGAACGTCAGCGGTCGCAAGCTGTTGATGTCTGACCTCCTGCGCGTGACCGAGAGCTGCGGCTTCACCGCCCCCCAGACCCTGCTGGCCAGCGGCAACGTGGTGTTCGAAACCGACATGGATCCGACGGATGCCGGCGCCGTCCTGGAGGCTGCGCTGCTGGACGTCGTCGGCATCGCGACGGATGTGATCGTCCGCGGCGCTGCGGAGATCGCGGCCATCATCGCCGCCAACCCCTTCGAAGACGTCGCCCGCGACGCCCCAAGCCGGCTGCTGGTGATGTTGCTGAAAGGCGTCTCGGACGGCGACATCGCCCGCTTGGCGCCGCCCTGCACCCAGGGAGAGCGCGTCGCGTGGGGGCCAGGTTGCCTCTACATTGATTACCCGGCGGGTGTGGGTGTCTCGAAGCTGACGAATGTCGCCCTCGAGCGTTGTCTCAACGTGCGTGGCACGGCGCGGAACTGGAACACCATCGGCAAGCTTACGGTGCGGTTGACGGCGTAAGGCTGGGGCGGCGGAATTCGGCCGGGCAAGCATCCAGCCGGGACGGGTGACATGATGGGTTTGATCCACACGGCTGAAGTAAATGGCTGGTAACCCCGACATGTCAGAGGTCGCAGTTCCGCGAGGTGCGGCTGGCGGCGACGGGAGATTTCGGGTGGACCAACGCGCCACGGACGATGCGCAGCAGATGCTCCGGTTTCTGGCTGAGCATACGAGCGACGTCATCGTGCGGGTCGATCGGGGTGGGGTGATCACCCATGTGTCGCCCTCGTGCCGCCTCTATGGCTACGCGCCTGAAGACATCGTGGGCACCGACGCGCTGGCGCTGTTCCATCCAGACGACCGGGATCGCGTTGTTCGGCTCAGGGGCGCCGTGATCGCCGGCGAAAAGACAGATCCCCTCGACCATGAATACCGCTTCCGACTGGCGAACGGCGACTGGATTTGGGTCGAGGGTAACCCGAGTGTCATTTTGGGACCGGACGGCCAGCCTGAGGCGTTCGCGACCATCATGCGGGACGTCACCCGGCGCCGGGCCGCGCAGGACGCCTTGCGCGAAAGCGAAGCCCGCCACCGTCTGATCGCCGAGACGATGCACGACCTGATTATCCAGACCGACTCGGACTGGCGGATTTCCTACGTCTCTCCGTCCGTGCGCGCCCTCGGTTTCGAGCCGGAGGATCTGGTCGGCCTTCGGGCTGACGAGCTTATGCATCCCGAGGATCGTCAGCGGGTGCAAGCGGCCCGGGGACGAATCTACACTGGAGACGATGACCAGCCGCCGTCCGAGCACGCCAGTCGCTTCCGTACGGCTGACGGCAAATGGGTGTGGCTGGAAGGCACGCCGCAGGTGCTGCGGTCGCCCGAAGGCAAGCCCATGGGCGTTCTCAACGTGCTGCGCGATGTCACCGAACGCCGCGCCCAGGCCCAGGTTTTCGAGGCTGCGTTCAACAATGCGCCGGTGGCCATGACCTTGATCGCCCTGGACAACACCTTCCTGAGGGTGAACCCGGTCGGCAGCGCCATGTTGGGGCTGTCGGAGGCGGAGCTGATCGGACGCAACGCCAACGAGTTCGTCCATCCGCTCGACGTGGGCCTCAACCGGGCTGGCAATGCGCGCTTGCTCTCCGGCGAGATCACCGTTCATGACAGCCAGCGACGATGCCGGCGGGCCGATGGCTCCTACGCCTGGGTGCACCTGTCGGTGTCGCTGGTTCGCAACGCCGATGGTTCGCCCAAGCACTATGTCAGCCACGCCCAGGACCTGAC
>JANPKX010000116.1:0-4758 GCA_031426235.1 Alphaproteobacteria bacterium
GCCGCCAATTGCCGCTCCACCACCATCTGGGTCGCGATGCCGGCATGATCGGTGCCGGGCAGCCACAGCGCCGCCTTGCCTCGCATCCGCTCGAAGCGGATCAGCACGTCCTGCAGCGTGTTGTTGAGCGCATGGCCGATGTGCAGCGAGCCCGTCACGTTCGGCGGCGGAATCACGATCGTAAACGGCTCGGCCGCCGGATCGTCCGTGGGCGCGAAGTCTCCAGACGCTTCCCAAGCGGCATAGAGGCGCGGTTCGGCGGTCTTGGGATCGAAGGTCTTGTCGAGCATGGGGGGTCTTTTGAACGAGCCGCCGAAATACAGCAATTCCTCCCCATCGGGGGAGGTGGCCCGAAGGGCCGGAGGGGGTCCGCTCAGAACGCTGACGAGGGCCCCCTCAGTCAGCTTCGCCGACAGCTCCCCCAGCAGGGGAGCAACGACAGCTACCGTACTCGGCTGCGCGAGATGCGATCGACCTCGGCCTGCACGGCCTCCTGGACGATGCCCGGCAGGTTCTCGTCCAACCACTGTTGCAGCATGGGCCGCAGCATCTCCCGGACCACGTCTTCCAGCGTCCGACCGGCGGCCGGCATGGCGATCGTCGCCGACAGCTTGTCGAAACTGGCCGCCGTGACGGCCGCAACCTGCGCGCTCACCAGGGACGCGGCGGCGGCGGGGGGCGGCGGGGCGATTTCGGGCTCGGCATCGAAGACATCGAGGTCGCCGTGGGTTTCCACCTTCTGGGTCAGCTCCAAATCGTCATCCTCCTCCTCGACCAGGACCGCAGGCGGCAGGGGCTCCACCTTCGCGACCGGCTGGGGCGACGGCTCGGGCTCCGGAGCGGGCGGGGCCGCCATGGGCAGCGGCGCAGGCTCTGGCTGAGGCTCGGGGACCGTCGCGGCCGCAACCTCGGGGGGCGCATCCTCCACCGCCTCGGGCGTGGACTCGTCCTCGGAGATGATCCGGCGGATGGAGGCCAGGATCTCCTCCATCGTCGGTTCTTGGGAGGGCTGTTCGGACATGGTCGGCCGCCGGGGGTTGGAATCTATGACGATGAGCCTAGGCGCGCTTGCGCGATCCTGCAATTTCCCCGCGAACGGCGCGTCAACGGGTCGCCGGCGCCGCCGGGACCGCGGGCGGCGGCTGCAGTCCGGGCGCGATCGCTGGCTCCGGCGCGCGGTCGCCCGGCGCCTTCGACGGCCACGGGGTCAGAAGCTGATCGATCACCCCAATCGGCTCCTCCCAGGGCACCCAGCCCCAGGTCATCCTCAGCTTCCGGAAATTCCGTGCCGCGTCGTACTGAGGCACGGTGGGCACGAGATTGCGCGCCTCCAGCCGGCCCATGGTGGCCAGTACGTTGGCGGCGGCCACATATTCGTCACGCCGTGAACTGACCTGGTTGAGCTCGGCCTGCCGCAGCTCTTGTTCGGCGTTGAGCACCTCGATGGTGGTGCGCAGGCCCACCTGCTGCTCCTGGCGCGTGCCTTCGGCGGCGATGCGGGCGGCCGACACCTGCTGCTCGCTGGAGATGATGTTACCCCGCGCCGCGATCAACTGGCTCCAGAACTGGGTCACCCCCTGCAGGACATTGCGGCGCACGCCCTCGATGGTGATCCGGTCGGCGTTGTTGCGCTCGACCTGGGCGCGGATGCGTGAGGTCGTCAGGCCGCCGGTGAAGATCGGCACCGTGGCGGTAACGGTCCCGCTCACGCTTCGGGTGTAGAGGTCGCGCTGAAAGACGTCGGCGGGACGATCGGGGATCGCCGGGCCGCTGAAACCGTAAGTCACGTTGGCGCTCACCTGCGGCATGCGCTCGGCCCGCGCGCCGGCGACACGGGCGCGGCTCGCCACCTCGGCATAGCGCTGGGCGCGAAGCTGCGGATTGTATTCCTCCGCGATCCGAAACGCCTCGTCCGGATCGCCAGGCAGCAGATAGGCCAGCGAAGGTTCGGGGGCGAGTTCGCCGGGGTTCTGGCCGACCAGGGCGGCATAGGTCGCGCGGGTGATCGCCAGTTGAGAGACAGCGGTCTGGTACTGCGCCCGGGCCTGGGCCAGGCGCGCCTGCGACTGCGCCACGTCGGTCCGCGTGATCTCGCCCACATCGAAGCGCGCCTGCGATTCCTGCAGCTGGCGGGTCAGGACGTTGACGTTTTCCTGCCGGATGCGGACCGTCTCCTGGTCGCGGCGGGTGTCGGAGTAGGCGGTAACCACCTGGGCCAGGATGGAAGCCTCGACGCGGCGCAGGTTCTCACGCCCCGCCAGCACGTCGGCATTGGCCGCGTTCACCTGGGCGGCGACCCGCCCGCCCGTCCAGATCGGTTGGCTGAAGCTGAGGCCGGCGCGCGACGAGTTGTTCTCGAAGATCTGGCCGCGCACGATGTCGGGGATGCCGTCGCCGTTCCGGTCCACCCCCGCCCCCGCGCCGCCGGCCGCTGCTGGGATGCGGGTCTCGCTGTAGCCCGCTGAGGACTGGAAACCCAGCGTCGGCCGCCAGCCCGACCGGGCCTGGACATAGCTCTCGTCCAGCGCCCGTTGCGTCGCGCGCTGCGCCTGAAGCGTCGGATTGTTCTGGTAGGCGAGCGCGATGGCGTCTGCCAGCGTCTCGGCCGAGGCGGGCACCGTCCAGGCGCTCAGCGCGCCGACACACAGGGTCGCGGCCAACAAGCGACCGCGGAAATTCATCGACATTCGTATCCCCGATCTCGCGAGAGATTTCGGCCTGTTATGCGGTCGGCGGCGGCTCCGACCAAGAGCCGTGTTCTTAAGCTTTTTTCACACCACCGTTTCGAAGGTGTTTCAAACAGGGTCAGAGGGCGAAACCGTGACGCGCCTCGAACCCGGCCAGCACCGGCGGGAAACTGTCGAACAGGTCGCGGCGGCCCACGCCATCGGCGGCGCGGATATAGAGGCAGGCCTTGCCCACCGGCCCGTCCCGCTCCACCACCCCCAGCCGGCCGCCCGCGGCCAGCACACCGTTCCAGGCTGCTGGCGGGTGCGGCACGCCGCCTTCGCAGACGACGATGTCGAACGCGCCCGTGGGCATCTCCGCTGCGGCGTCGATCTCGGTGACCACGCCGCCCATCGCGGCAATGACTGCGGCCGCGTAGGGCGCGCTGATCGCCAGCGTTCGGTCCCCGGGCATCGGCCGCAAGGCCTGGAGCAGCTTGGCCACGTCGCGCGGCTTCAGCAGCCAGCGGCCCGGTGCGTACTCCGCCTCGACATCGGTGTAGGCGAGATAGGCCTTGTCGGCGGGCAGGAACCGCTCACGATCCAGGGCGCGCATGGCATCGTGGATCCGCACGTCGGTGACGTCCTGCGTGCGCACCTGGCTCTCCACCATGTTCAGGCGGGCGGCGGTGAAATCGGCCATGGGAATCCTTGGGACCGTGGTGTCCTGGTGGCGGGTTATAAGAGCCCGGGGCGGGAACGCAATTGCGGCTGGCGGGCCGTTCTGATAGCACCGCGCGCTCTGGTGGCCCGATGGCGGAGTGGTGACGCAGCGGACTGCAAATCCGTGCACCCGAGTTCGATTCTCGGTCGGGCCTCCAGATGTCCCGATGCGCCTTGGCTATTTGAACGGCGCGTTGGCGAGACGGCGGACCAGTTCAACTTTCGAGTGCACGCCCAGCTTGGCATAGATCGCCGTCAGGTGGTTTCGCACCGTGGCGCGGCTGATGCCCAGTTCCCCCGCGACATCCGACGACGTGAGGCCGCTGGCGAACAGCAGGGCGACGCGCCGCTCGGCCGACGACAGCAGCGGCGTCTCGGCCTCGGCGGCGAGGCTTAAGGTGTGACGATCCTGACCGCGATGCAGCACAAACCCCTGGCCCTGAGCCCGGATCTGCGAGGCGTTCCGGTCGATTCCGCGCCGCAGCTCCTCGGGTAGCCGGGGGCCGATCCAGTCGGGATAGAGCGCCCGCATCCTGAGGCCGAACGCTGCATCCGAAGCGTGAACCTGACCCATCGGATCGATCACGGCATGGCCTTCGGCCAGCATCTGCGACGACGCCCCGCCGCCCGGCGCCTGCCGCGCGACGTGCCACAGCAGCCGGTGACGCCAGGCCGCCGCCAGATGCGGCATCAGCAGGCCCAGCGCCTCGCGCTCGTCATCCCGGAATACGGCGCGGCGATCGCTGCGGAACAGAAAGATCAGCTCGCCGACGTTGGTCACCGGATCAACCTGCGTCACGCCCAGGGCGTGCTCGATGCCGGCCGGCCCGCAGAACTCTCGATAAATCTCGGAGGCGTAGTGGTCCTCCAGGCTCTGGATGTCCTCGTTGCGCAGGCACTCGCCGGGGCGTTGCGACACCGCACGGCGCAGAACGTCATGCGGCTGCCAGCGCATGCCGTACTCCATCAACCGGTCTGGCGGAAAATCACAGGCCGCGATGCCGAAGATGAGTTGCGGCTCCTCGACGCCCGAGCCCCAGATGGCGGCGTCGAACGGGATCAGCGCCCGGACCCGTTGGAGGCTGGTCTCACGGAAGGTCGCGAACGACCCGCTCGGCACGCTTTCGTGAAGGTCCAGAACCGCCGCATTGATCCGGGCCGAAAACGCCAATCCGCAAGCTCCCCCTCAAATGACCGCTACGGTGAAGGTAGGCACGCCTCTGACCGCCACCCATAGAGCATATGCATCATTTGCCACGAGAGAACGCCGTCATTTGAGTTGGCGAGGCGCAACTTTCTGGTGCATCCGCTCTATGGAGCTTTCGTTCAGTTCCGGGTTAACATCCTGTTGAACTTACGGGGTTTTTCC
>JANPKX010000117.1:0-6112 GCA_031426235.1 Alphaproteobacteria bacterium
ACATGGTCAGCCCCAAGCCCATGGACCGCCTGGTCTGCGGCGACGTGGGGTTCGGCAAGACCGAGGTGGCGCTGCGCGCCGCCTTCGTTGTGGCCATGAGCGGCCAGCAGGTGGCCGTGGTGGCGCCGACGACCCTGCTGGCGCGCCAGCACTACAAAACCTTCACCGAGCGGTTCGAGGGCTGGCCTATTCGCGTGCGGCGCCTGTCGCGCATGGTGCCCGCCAAGGAGCAGGTCGAGACGCGCGAGGGGCTGGGCCGGGGCGAGATCGAGATCGTGATCGGCACCCATGCGGTGCTGTCCAAACAGGTCAGTTTCGCGAACCTCGGCCTGGTGATCGTCGACGAGGAGCAGCACTTCGGCGTCAAGCACAAGGAGAAGCTGAAAGAGCTTCGCGCCGACGTGCACATGCTGACCCTGACCGCCACGCCGATCCCGCGCACGCTGCAGATGTCGCTGAGCGGCATCCGGGAGATGTCGATCATCGCCACGCCGCCGGTCGACCGGCTGGCGGTGCGGACCTACATCACGCCCTGGGACCCCGTCGTGCTGCGAGAAGCGCTGCTGCGGGAGAAGTACCGCGGTGGGCAGGCGTACTTCGTCGCCCCGCGCATCAACGACCTGCCGGAACTGGAGCGGTTCCTGCGCGAGCAGGTTCCAGAGGTGAAATTCCTGGTGGGCCATGGCCAGATGGCGCCAACCCAGCTCGAGGCGGTGATGACCGCCTTCTACGACGGCCAGTACGACGTGCTGCTCTCGACCACGATTGTCGAGAGCGGGCTGGATATCCCGACGGCCAACACCATGGTGATCCACCGCGCGGACATGTTCGGCCTGGCGCAACTCTACCAGCTGCGCGGCCGGGTTGGCCGCTCGAAAGCGCGGGCCTACGCCTACATGACGACACCGGCCGAGAAGCAGCTGACGCTGTCGGCGGAAAAGCGGCTGAAGGTGCTGCAGTCGCTGGACAGCCTGGGCGCCGGGTTCCAGCTGGCCAGCCATGACCTGGATATCCGGGGCGGGGGGAACCTGCTGGGTGAGGAACAGTCGGGCCATATCCGCGAGATCGGCGTGGAGCTTTACCAGCAGATGCTGGAAGACGCGGTGAACGAGCTGAAGACCCTGGTCGGGTCCGAGGCCGTGGCCGACCGGGGCTGGTCGCCGCAGATCAACACCGGGGCCGCCGTGTTGATCCCGGACGCCTATGTCCCGGACCTGAACGTGCGCCTGGCCCTCTACCGCCGCATTTCCGACGCCGAGAAGGCCCAGGATCGCGAAGCCCTTGCCGCCGAGCTCATCGACCGGTTCGGGCCCCTGCCGCCGGAGGCCGATCAACTGCTGAAGGTCGTCGCGATCAAGGGCCTTTGCCGCGAGGCCAACGTCGCCAAGATCGACGTCGGCCCCAAGGGCGCCGTGGTGACGTTCCGCAACGACGACTTCAAGAACCCCATGGCCCTGGTGCAGTTCGTCGCCAAGAACCAGGTCGCCTGGCGCGTGCGGCCGGACAACAAGGTCGTCGTCAAGGGCGAGTGGGAAACCCCCAAGCAGCGCCTCGGCGCGGCCGAGAAAGTGCTCACCGAACTTGCCCGGCTGGCGGCATGACGCCGCCCGGCCGCGCCAACCTCAGGATATCGTCGATGCGAGCCCTAGCCTCCGCCCTGATCGCCGTCGGCCTCGCCGCGGGCCTGGCGCCGCCTTCCGTGGCGCAAACGCCGCCCGACCGTGCGGACGCCCGCTGCCTGCTGATGCTGCAAGCCGTCGCCCGCGATCCCAAGCAGAAGGAGGCCGCAGCGCGGGGCGTCTTCTACTTCCTGGGCAAGGTCGCATCGCGCGGCCCAATAGCCAGGGTCGAGCCGATGCTGCTGGCCGAGAGCAAGGCGATCACCTCGCCGCAGATGGCCCAGGCCGAGTTGACGCGGTGCGGGGCGGAACTGCAGCAGCGCACCCGTGACTATGAGGCCGTGGGGCAGCGCCTCGCAAAATTGGCGCCGCCGCCGCCCGCCGCGTCCGCGCCGACGGCCACCCGCAAGTAACAACGGTTTGCGAGGCGCCCGGGCCGGGTGCATGCTCCCCAGCATCACAAGCGATGAGGAACCCTGGGGGGAGCCATGAAAGCCTACATCCTGGCGGCGATGCTAGCCGCCGTGACCGTGACCGCGACCGCCGCGCGCGCTGATGACGACGCGGACCAGCGCGCGGACCTGCGCTGCTTCCTGGGTATGACCGTGATGGCGAAGAACGAGACCTACAAGGAATGGGCTCAGTTCGGCATCTTCTTCTACACCGGGCGGCTGAAGGGCCGCGATCCGAAGGTCGACATCGGCGAGGGCCTCAAGCGCGAGTTCATGACCTTGCGTACCCTAGGGATGAACGAGGAGATCCGCAGATGCAGCGACCAGCTCGGCCAGGTCAGCCGCGACCTGGAGTCGCTGAAACGCGATGTCCCGCGGGGCGTCGGGCGCTGAACGGACGCGCTACGTCCTGTCGTCGCCGGCCTTCTGCGATCGGGCCTCTTGGAGCAGCCGGCGCGCCCGGATCAGCCATTCCGCGCGCTGCGCCGTCACGACCCCCACCGCAAGCAGCAAGATGCTGTCGGTGATCTCAATGGCGCTGATGTGAAGGTCGGAAGCTTCGTCCGACAACAGGATGCGCAGCCCGTAGCGTAGCGCGAAGATGCCCAGGATCAGCAGCATCCCGACGGGCGAGACCTTGCTAGTGATTACATGGGTCTCCGGGTCTATCGTGAACCGGCTGGCGCGCCCCCGCCACCATCCGAGCAGCACGCCAAAGGTCAGCGCGGCTAGGTCGATCGCCAGCCCGGCGGGCCCAGGCGGCGGGCTCTGGATCAAGACCACCACGGCCAGCGTCGTCACGATCGCAGGGGCGATCCAGAGGCGCTCGATCCGGAGCGCACGCGCGCGCGAATTGCGCAAGATCGCGACGCCGACCACCACCAAGGGGATCAGATAGGTCCAGAGCGGGCCGCCTTGAGGCATGGCGGCAAGGTCTAGCTGGCTTTGCGGTCCTGTGCCATGGCGGCGGCGCGCTCGAGCGCGAACCCGACGCTCTCTGGCGAGGAGACTTCAGCGACACCCAGGTCGAACTCCACGACGAAGGGCGTCGCGCCCTGGCCGGCCTCGAACGCGGTGCAGCCTATGACGGCGGCGATGCGTTCGCCGGCCGCGCGGGCGGCGTGGAGCGGCGTGGCGGGCAGGGCCAGGGCGAAGACTTCGGGGGCCAGCCGAGCGGCGGTGTCCTCGACGCGGACAAGCCGCCCGATCATGGATCCGATCTGGGGAACGGCGCGCGCCACCCATCCGCCGGCGCGCGGGGCGTGGAGGTCGGGCTTCTCGGACACCTTCAGCATGCAGACGCTGAGCGGCCGGTTACGCATCTGAGCGCTGCGGGCCAGGCGCATGACGTGACCGGCGAAAAGATCGCGGGTGAACAGCCCTGTCGCGGCGTCCATGAGGCCGGAATTCCGCGCCTGCTCCAACGCGGCGCGGATCGACTTTTGCCGACGAAAAGCGCGGGCCAATTCCACGATGCGCAGGGCGGTGGCGCTCTCCGGCGTATGGGGGGTGGCGACGTCAGAGATGCCCCGATGATAAGCCTCGGACACCGTGACGGTCGTGCCGTCCCGCATGTAGAGCAGGGCTGGGGTATGATAGAGGCGGGTGTTCCGCCGAAGGCCCGCCGCGATCGAAAGCGCCTCCTGAGGACTGTCGCCGGCCCAAAGGACGACGGCGTCGAAGGCGCGCTCGTGCAGATAGTCGAAGGCCGTGAACGCAGTGAACGCGCCCACCACCTCCGCGCCGTTTCGCGACAGGGCATTGGACAAGGCCAGGAACTGAGGCGCCGGCTCACCGATCGCCAGGACGCGGTACGGACTATCGTCAGGGTCCGGGGCGTCTAGCGTGTGCCCGCGCTCGGAGAAGGTCTCCAACCGGACCTCGAACTCTTCCTCGGCCACCGCCGTACGCACCAGACTCTCGAGCCGCATCACCGCCTGCGCGGGCTCAAGCGGGCCGGCCAACGTCAGATCGAAGCCCCGGTCGTTCATGAACGGGTCCGGGGCGCCCATGGCCAGGACCGGCAATCGGCGGGGGCCGCACGCCGCGCGAAGCCGATCGGCCAGGCCGTCGGCGCTTTCGTTGAGACTGGCGAGATCGACGATCGCGGCCTGGATCTGGAGATCGGCCAGGGCGGCGAGGGCCGCGCCTTCGCGACGGGCCGTGATGGTCCGCCAGCCAAGCCGATCAAGGCCCTCCGCCAGCGGGCCCGCCGTCGCATCGTCGCGTGCGACGATCAGAACCCGAGCCTGAATCCCTGCCGACATGGCTCCATCCCAAAACCGCCGTACAACTCCGCACTACGGAATCGTGTTGGGCCGGTAAGGCCTCTCCCATAGCGGTGCTTAAGTTGCAGAAGGGTTTCTCGATGCCAGGAATTGCAGTCGACCTTGCCGGCGACGTGGCCGTGGTGACAGGCGCGAGCGGCGGTCTTGGCGAGCATTTTGCGCGCCTGCTTTCAGCGAATGGCGCCGCGGTGGCGCTGACGGCGCGCCGGCTTGACCGCATCGAAGCGCTCGCCCAGGCGCTGAATGCGCAAGGTGGCCGTGCGATCGCCCTGCCGCTGGATGTCGCGGATGCCCACAGCATCGGGCCGGTGCTGGATCAGGTCTCCGAGCAGCTCGGACCAATCTCCATCCTGATCAACAACGCCGGGATCGGCGGCGAGGGGCTGGCGCTGGACGTCTCCGTCGAGGATTTCAACGCGACCTTCGCGGTCAACGTCTCGGGGACCTTCTTCGCCGCCCGCGAGGCGGCGCGGCGAATGATCGCCGGCGGCATCGAAGGGCGCATCGTCAATATCGGGTCGATCGCCAGCCACACGGTGCTGCCGGGACTTTCGGCCTACAACGGATCGAAGGCGGCCGTCGCCATGCTGACACGAAGCCTGGCGCGGGAATGGGCGCGCAAGGGCATCGCGGTCAACGCCCTTTGCCCCGGTTACATCGAGACGGCGATCAACGACGCCTGGTGGCCGACCGAGGGCGGACAGAAGCAGATGAAGCTGTTCCCGCGCCGGCGGCTGATGGAAGCCTCGGACCTGGACGCGGCCTTCCTGATGTTGGCCGGCCCCGCGGCCCGGGCGATGACGGGCAGCGTGATCACGGTCGACGATGGCCAGTCGCTGCCTGGCGGGGGCTGAGGCTTGGCTGACCGAAGGGCAGGGCGCTTAGATCGCGGCACAGGATTTCAGGGAGACTGCCATGCGCCAGGGACCGCTCACCGGGCTGAAAATTGTCGAGTTCGCAGGCATTGGACCCGGTCCGTTCTGCGGCATGCTCCTGTCCGACCTGGGGGCTGACGTCGTCAGGGTGGACCGGAAAGGGGGGCGGGGCGGGGCCGCGGCGTCGGTCACCGAACGCGGCCGGCGCTCGGTTGCGCTGGACCTGAAGACCCCGCAGGCCGTTGAGGCGTGCCTTAGGCTGATGGACGCAGCCGACGGCGTCATCGAGGGCTTTCGGCCCGGTGTCATGGAACGCCTGGGCCTGGGTCCCGACGTCGCTCTGAAGCGCAATCCCAAGCTGGTCTTCGGGCGGATGACCGGATGGGGACAGACCGGGCCCTGGGCGCAGGCCGCCGGGCACGACATGAACTACATCGCCATCACCGGCGCGCTGCACGCGATCGGCACCAGCGACAAGCCGGTGCCGCCGCTGAACCTGGTCGGGGATTTCGGGGGCGGGGCGCTCTACCTGGCGTTCGGCCTGATGGCCGGGATTATCCAGGCGCGCGAGACCGGCAAGGGTCAGGTCGTGGACTGCGCCATGAGCGATGGCGCCGCCTCCCTGATGGCCATGTTCTACGGGATGAAAGGCGCGGGTATCTGGAAGGAAGAGCGGCGCAAGAACCTGCTGGATGGCGGCGCCCACTTCTACGACACCTACCAGTGTTCGGACGGCAAGTGGATCTCGATCGGCTCCATCGAGCCGCAATTCTACGCCCTGCTGATGGAGAAGACGGGCATCACCGACCCGGACTTCGCCCGCCAGCACGACCGCGCGATGTGGCCGCAGCTCCGCGAGAAGCTGGCCAAGGTCATCG
>JANPKX010000118.1:0-1514 GCA_031426235.1 Alphaproteobacteria bacterium
CTGTCGTCGATTTCATCCTGCGCCGCGCCCGCGACATCGAGCTCGTGAAGGTCTACCCCGCCGGCGCCGCCACCAAGGGGGCCCAGGGCCAACGCATGGCCGAGATCGGCCTGATGCACGAGGCTGGCTGCCTCTATGTCACCGATGCCGACCGGCCGATCGTGGACTCCAAGGTCCTGCGCCGGGTGCTCAGCTATGCCAGGGCGTTCGGTGTGCCAGTGGCGCATCGGCCCGCCGACCCCTGGCTTTCCGCCGGCGCAGTGGCCAGCGAAGGGGAATTCTCAGCGCGAATGGGCCTGCCGGCCGTCCCGGCCATCGCCGAGCGGATCATGCTGGAGCGCGACCTGGCCCTGGTGGAGCTGACCGGCGCCCAATTGATCGTCGACCAGGTCACCACCGCCGGCGCCCTGGAAAGCCTCAGACGCGGCCTGGACCGGGGCCTGCCGGTCACCGCCACCACCTCGATCAATCACCTGTCGTTCAACGAGATCGACGTCGGCGACTACCGCACCTTCTGCAAGCTGGACCCGCCCTTACGCGCCGAAGACGACCGGCAGGCGGTGATCGCCGCGCTCGCCGCCGGCCTGATCCAGGTGGTGGTCTCGGCCCACGCCCCCGCCCCCGCCGAGGACAAGCGGCTGCCCTATGACGAGGCCGCGCCCGGCGCGGTGGGCCTGCAGACCCTGCTGCCGGCCCTGCTCGCTTTCCATCACGACGGATCGATCCCGCTGATGACGCTCATCCGGGCCGTGACCACAGCCCCGGCCGACCTCCTGGGGCTGGCCTCCGGGCGGATCGCCCGGGGCGCGCCGGCCGACCTGGTGCTCTGCGATCTCAACGCGCCGGTACGGATCGACGCTGACAAGCTGCTGTCGAAGTCGAAGAACTCGCCCTTCGACGGCCGGCGGTTGCAGGGCCGCGTGCTTCGCACCGTGGTGGACGGGCGCATCGTCTACTCCGCCTGACCCCCGCGGTCGCCGGCGGCCTCGGACGCGATGAGCGCCTCCAGCGCCGGGTGGGTCAGCATCACCCCCAGGTCCACCAACTGACGGCTGTCTTCGTATCTGACCGAGCCGTCGTACCGCAGGCACAGTCCGGCGTTGGATCGCAGATGGGCCCGATACGCCAGGAAATCCCGCTTCGCGCCGCCGTGCCACGCCCCGTCGACAGCCGTTTCCACCCGTTGGCGGAAATCGCTGAGAAACTTGAAGTGGAGCAGCACGGCCAGGGCGGGAAACAGTCGCCCAGGCGTGAGCTGATGGGTCGCCAGAACGTACGCCATGCCGCGCCGCCAGCGCACCAACGGCGCCTTGGTCAGGAGCGGCGAGCCGTTCTGGAACGGCTTGAAGTCGATCATGCGGTCCCGCGGCCCGCCATAGATCCGCGCGCCGGGAAACCCGCCGCCCCGTACAATCCGATACGGTCCCGGATCGAACCAGCGGCAAGTCTCGAGCAATGGTGTCGCGGGATCGTGGATGGCGTCGGCCACCTCGCCCGGCGGATACATGTCGAGC
>JANPKX010000119.1:0-9819 GCA_031426235.1 Alphaproteobacteria bacterium
GACCGCGCCCGACGGCAAGACGCGGGCCCGCACCTGGCACTGGTTTCGAGAGGGTCGCCTCTTCAAGCGTACTTTGTGCGACGAGCGCCGCGCGCCCGCCTGAGCTTTCCTGACAGCCATCGGAGATCCATCGTGCTGCACCGAACCATTCGCGGGACCATCCGCTACACCTCCAAGAAGCCGGAGCGTCTGGATCAACCGCGCGGCATCGAGCACTTCACCTTCACGCACCATTCGGACGGCAAGACCACGCTGCGGGCGCACTGCCTGATCGAGGAGCCAGACCCCAGCGTGATGCGCGACATCATCTACTCGCTGGACGAGAACCGCCGGCCGATGGATTGCCATGTGCGCCTGACGGTCGGCGACCGCTTCATGGGGTCGGGCTGGTTCCGGTTCGGCGACGGCTTCGTGGAATGCGAGAGCTATGGCCCCGAGATCGGCCGACTGTCGCAGCGGGTCGAACTGACCGAGCCGATCGATGGCATGGGCACCCACCCGGTGGTGGCCGACGGCTACCTCCTCTCGGCGCTGGGCTTGGAGGATACGCCGAACGTCATTCGCAAGGTCCGCGTGAAGTTGCCGTCGCCGGACCATCGCGGCGCCACGCCGCCGATGGTCTCCGAGGCCAACATCGGCGTCGTCTTCCTGAAACGCGAGACGATTACCGTGGGCGCTGGCACCTTCGCGGCCCGCCACTTCCAGTTCGTCGACGACGGCTCGGCCGGAATGGCGGGGACCCACCCGCCCTATGACGTCTGGATCACCGACGACGTCGACGGGATCATGCTTCAGGGCGGTGTCGGCGGCTACATGCAGACGTGGTACGAACTCACCGAGCTTCAGCGGGACTAGAGCCTGGCCTTTTGGGCTGGGCGCGCGGACAGGGTGCGTATGGCGGCCACAATCAAGGATGTCTCGCAGATCGCCGGCGTCTCGATGAAGACCGTGTCGAGGGTTCTGAACCGCGAACGCTACGTCTCCGAGGCGACCCGGCTGCGGGTCGAGCAGGCGGTGGAAGAACTGAACTTTCGCCCCAGCGTCGCGGCGCGGATCCTTGCCGGGAAACGCAGTCATCAGATCGCCCTGATCTACGACAACCACAGCCCGCACTACATCCACCAGGTCCAGACCGGCGTCTGGGCGCGGTGCATCGAGCAGGGCGTGCGGTTGCTGGCCCAGCCTTCGGACGTGAGCTCGCCGACCCTGGCGCTGGAGGTCGGCGGTCTGATCGACCAGACCCAGGTGGACGGCGTGATCCTGTCGTCTCCTGTCACCGACTCGGCGGCCGCCCTGGAGGAACTGGAACGGCGCGGCATCCCCTACGTCCGGATATCGCCTGGCACCGACCATGAGCGCAGCGCCTCGGTCTCGATGGACGACGTCCAGGCGGCCGACGACATGACCAGCCACCTGATCGCCCTGGGACACCGGCGCATCGGCTTTGTCATCGGCCACGCGAACCACACCGCCAGCGACCTGCGGCTGTTCGGCTATCGCCGGGCGCTGGACCGCGCCGGTTTGCCGTTCGAGCCGAAATACGTGCGGCCGGGCGCCTTCGACTTTGCCTCGGGCGAGGCGGCGGCCGATATCCTGCTGGACCTGCCGACCCCGCCAACCGCGATCTTCGCCAGCAATGACGACATGGCCGCGGGCGTGCTGACGGTGGCGCACCGTCGGGGGATTTCCGTTCCCGCGGATCTCTCCGTGGCCGGGTTCGACGACACCGCCCTGGCCAGCCAGCTTTGGCCGCCGCTGACCACGGTGCGCCAGCCGACGCGGGACTTGGCCTACGCGGCCGCGGGTCTGTTGTTCGACGCCGGGGACCAGATCGTCCATCGTCGGCTACCGCACGAACTGGTGCTGCGCGCCTCAACGGCGGCGCCACGCAGGGCCTGACGTTCAGCCGATCAGGAACGCCGCGGCCAGGGCGCTGAGCGCCAGGGCGGCGAGGCTGGCGGCCACGATCACCAGCAGCGGCCTAGCGCCTGCGCCGGTCAGGGCCTGCATGTTGGAGCGGATGCCTGTCGCGGTGACGGCGCTCGCCAGCAACCACGTGCTGGCCTGCACGGCCGTGTCGGCCGCGACCTTGGGGATCGCGCCCAGCGAGTTCACCGCAGCCAGGGCGAAGAAGCCGAAGACGAACCAGGGCAGCACGTGGCCGGCGATTTTCGCCCCCGGCTCACGCGGGATGAAGAGGGCCACGGACAGCATGGCGGGGGCCAGCAGGGCGACGCGGGCCAGCTTGACGATGGTGGCCGTCTCCCCGGCCTGGGGCGAGACGGTATAGCCCGCGCCCAGGGCCTGGGCGACGTCGTGGATCGCCGCGCCCAGCATGAACCCCGACTGCACGTCGCTGAACCCGAACTGCCGCGCCAGGATGGGGTAGAGGGCCATGGCCACCGCGCTGGCCGCGGAGATGCCCACCAGCACCAGGGTGAGCTGGGCCTGGCTGGCGCGCCGTTCGCCCAGCAGACTGGCGAAGGCCATGGCCGCGGACGCTCCACAGATCGCCACCGCGCCGCCGCAAAGGGCGCCGAACGCCCCGCCAAAGCCCATCAGGCGTGAGGCCAGAACGCCGACACTCAGCGTCACCGCCACGATGCCGATCACCGCGGCCAGAGCGACCGGACCCAGGGCGGCGATTTCGCCGAAGGTGACCCGAGCGGCCACCAGGACGATGCCCCAACGTAGAAGTGTCCGCGACGCCATGGCCAGACCAGGCTCGAGCCGGGGATCGGCGCTGAGGAAGTTCAGCGCCAGGCCGAACAGCAGGCACATCAGCGTCAGCGGCGCGCCGTAGTGGTCCGAGACATAGGCCGCGGCCAGCGTCGCAAGGGCCGTCACAGCCAGCCCCGGAATGAACGCGCGCGGGTCCGCAGGTGAGGGCGCCTCGGGGTTGAGGCTGTCGGCGGTCATCAGGGTCTCCGCGGTCGGCTTGCCAAGCCCGACCGGCCCGGCCTATGGATATGACAGCGCTATCATACATCGGTCCAGAGGCCGCGCAGACCACATGACAGTCCTTCCCCAACCGCCTGCGACCCGCCCGCTGTACGACGGAGGGCCCGAGGTCTCGTCCATCGCCTGGGGCATGTGGCGCTTCGCCGGCGACGACGTGGGCGCGGCTGCGGCGCGGGTACGGGCCGCTCTGGATGCCGGCGTCACCCTGTTCGATACCGCCGACATCTATGGGCCCGACAACGGCGAGCCGTTTGGCGCCGCCGAGGCTCTGCTGGGCCGGGTGCTGGCCGCAGATCCAAGCCTGAAGTCGCGGATGGTGATCGCCACCAAGGGCGGCATCTCGATGGGCGTGCCCTATGACTCCAGCGCCGCCTACCTCGCCTCCGCCATCGACGCCTCCCTCAGCCGCATGGGCGTCGACCACGTGGCGCTCTGGCAGATCCACCGGCCCGACATGCTGACCCACCCCGCCGAGGTGGGCCGGGCCCTGGAGACCGCGTTCAAGGCCGGCAAGATCGGCGCGATCGGGGTTTCAAATTTCACGCCCGCGCAGGTGGAGGCGCTCGCCGCCCACTCGCCGCTCCCCATCGCTTCGTGCCAGCCGGAGTTCTCGCCCCTGGCCATTGCGCCCCTGACCAACGGTGTGCTGGATCAGGCCATGGCGCGCACCATGACCGTTCTTGCTTGGTCGCCGCTGGGGCAGGGACGCCTGGGCGACCCGAAAGACGAGCGCGCCGTCGCCGTGGCCGCCGCGCTCGACGTGAAGGCGTCGGAGTGTGGCGTCAGCCGGGCCGCGGCTGCCTATAGCTGGAACATGGCCCACCCGGCCCGCCCGATCCCGATCGTGGGCACCCAGACCCCCGCCCGGATCGCCGAAATCCCGCAAGCCTTCACGCCGCGCTGGACCCGCGCCGAATGGTACGCCGTCCTCGTGGCCTCCATGGGAGAGAGCCTGCCATGACCGACCTGTCCCAGGCACGCCCGCCCTGCGAGATCAGCTGGTTCTCGGCGCTTTGCGACGACGACTACGAATTCCTGGGCGTGCCTGATCCGATGCTCAAGTCGAGCTGGGAGCACTGCCGCGACATCGTCTGCCAGGCCGAGGCCGGCGGCTTCGACAACATCCTGCTGCCGAGCGGATACGAGCTGGGCATCGACACCACCGCCTTCGCCGCCGGCATCGCCCCGATGCTCAAGCGGATGCGCCTGCTGATGGCGACCCGGATCGGCGAGGTGTGGCCGCCGCAACTGGCCCGCCAGATCGCTACGATCGACCGGATGCTGGGCGGCCGCCTGACCGTCAACGTCATCTCCTCCGACATGCCGGGCGAGAAGCTGGCTTCGGCGCCGCGCTATGCCCGTACGGTCGAGGGGATGCACATTCTCAAGACCCTGCTGAACGGCCAGCCGCTGGATCACGACGGCGAGTTCTGGAAGCTGAAGCTGGACCCGCCGCGCATTGGCACGCTCTCGGGCAGGGCGCCGCTGCTGTACTTCGGTGGGCTGTCAGAAGACGCGCGCGAGGCGGCCGCCAAGGGCTGCGACGTCTTCCTGATGTGGCCGGACAGACGCGAAACCGTGGCCGCGATCATCGCCGACATGACCGCCCGCGCGGCGAAGCACGGCCGCACTTTGAAGTTCGGCTACCGCGCCCACATGATCGTGCGCGATACCGAGGCCGAGGCGCGTACGGCCGCGGACCGGCTACTGTCGAAACTGGACGCGGCGACGGGCGACGCCATCCGCGCCAAATCGCTGGATTCCACCTCGGCGGGCGTCCAGGCCCAGACGGCGCTGCGCGAAGCCGCCGCCGATGACGGCTATGCCGAGCCCGGCCTGTGGACCGGCGTCGGACGCGCCCGTTCCGGCTGCGGCGCCGCCATCGTCGGTGACCCCGACCAGGTGCTGGCCAAGCTGAACGACTACCGCGACATGGGCATCGAGGCGTTCATCCTGTCCGGCTATCCCCACGCGGCCGAGGCCGACTTGTTCGCGCGGCATGTGTTGCCGAACATCGAGCACGGACCCCTGGTCTAAGGCTTCGCACCCGCCTCAGTGCAGCGACACCGGCAGCACGTCCCCCGTGTCCGCCCCGTCGTCCACCACCGTGATCTTCGGCAAGAGCAGGTGGATCCAGCCTAGCGCCAGCAGGTAGGACGCACCGGCGAACACGAACAACGGCCCGTAGCCCAGCCCCGCGGTCAGCACGAGGCCTGCGACCTTGACGATGGTCATGCCGCCGATGTTGCCGCAGAAGGCGGCGAAGCTGGTGACGCGGCCGACCTTGGTCTTTTCCGTCACGTCGGCGATCAGGGCGAAGAGGTTGGTGGAGAAGCCCTGGTGGGCGGCCAGCACCACGGCCAGGATGGCGGCGGCCTGCCAGGCGCTGCCAGCCTTGGTGGCCAGGGGCAGGACCAGGACCATGACGCCGCTGACCAGCATGGCGAGCTTGCGCACGCGGTTGACGGGCGCGCCCTTGGCCAGGAAATGAGTGGCCGCCGCGCCGCTGACCAGGGCGCCCAGCGCGCCGCCGGCATAGGCCAGGGCCAAGGGCGGGCCGATCGCGACGCCGCTCAGGCCGAACTGGCGATGCAGGAAGTCGGGCATCCAGAACAGCAGCAGCCACCAGGTGGAGTCGCTCAGCAGCTTGGCGCCCGAGATCGCCCACGTCGCCTTGTCCTTCAGAATGGAGGGCTTCGGCGCGGCCGAGACAGCGACCAGCGGGCGCGGGCCGACATCGCCGAACCGAGCGGTCCGTGTGGTCAGCATCCAGATGGCTGACCAGACGATCCCGGCGATCCCGGCCATCACGAAGGCGCCGCGCCAGCCAAACGGGATGGCCATGAACGGGATCAGGATCGGCGCGCTGATGGCCCCGACGCTCGATATCGCGTTGATCAGGCCGAAGCCGAAGGATCGCTGGTTCGGGGGCAGGATGGTCGCGACGGTCTTGACCGCCGAGGGCGTGGCCATGGCCTCAGTGACGCCGAGGCCGATCCGGCAGAGCACGAACTGGTTCATGGTGTGGGCCAGCCCGTGGAACATCGCCGCGATGCTCCAGGTGAAGACGCCCAGGACGTTGGCCCACTTGACGCCGATCTTGTCGACCAGGGGGCCGGAGACCAGCAGCGCGACCGCCATGGCGCCCTGAAACCAGGCGCCCAGAGTGCCATAGTCGTCGTCGGTCCAGCCCAGCTCTGCGGCCATTTCCGGCTTGAGCACCGAGATCACCTGACGATCCACCAGGGCCAGGATTCCCGCTATGGCCAAGAGGGCGAACAGCAGCCAGCGCATCCGGTCCGAGAGCGCTTCGCGGTCCGCGATCCCCGCCCCACCGATGATGTTGCCTGTCAAGCTCACCTCCCCGAAAAACCCGCCACGCCCTGTCATCTGCGTGACATTTAAGCTTGCCCGACTGCACGGTCTGCGAGAAGGGTCACACAATAAGTCAGCGCTGTCATATTGAAACTGGGAGGGGCGTTTGCCGCAATTGGTCCGCTATGGGCTGGTGGGGACGGGGATGATGGGGGTCGAACACCTCCACAATCTCGCCGTCACGCCGGGCGCCGTGGTGACGGCCCTGGCGGACCCCGTCGAGCACTCGCTGGGCTGGGCGCGCAAGGCGCTGGGCGACCGAGCGGACGGCGTCGCCGCGTTCGACGATAGCGCGGCCCTGGCCAAGAGCGGTCTGGTCGACGCCGTGATCGTCTCCAGCCCGAACAACACCCATCGCCGGGTGCTGGCGCCGCTGTTCGACGCCGGGCTGCCGATCCTGTGCGAGAAGCCATTGGCGACGACGCTGGATGACGCCCGCTGGGTCACGGCGCAGGCCGAGGGGTCGTCCGCGCCGTTCTGGACAGCGATGGAATACCGCTACATGCCGCCGGCCGCGGCCTTCATCGACGAGATCCGAGCCGGTCGCATCGGTACGTTGCGCATGCTTTCCATCCGCGAGCACCGGTTTCCCTTCCTGGAAAAGGTCGGCGACTGGAACCGGTTCGCGGCGAACACCGGGGGCACGATGGTCGAAAAGTGCTGTCACTTCTTCGACCTGATGCGGCTGATTGTCGGCTCCGAGGCGGTACGCGTCTATTGTTCGGGAGCGATGGACGTGAACCATCGCGACGAGCGCTACGACGGCCGCACACCCGACATCATCGACAACAGCTACACCACCGTGGATTTCGCCAACGGCGTCCGCGCCATGCTGGATCTTTCGATGTTCGCCGACGGCGCCGAGAACCAGGAAGAGATCACCGCCGTGGGGGACACGGCGCGGGCGGACGTGCTCATCCCCTCCGGCGAGATCGTCCACTCGCCCCGCGTCGGCTTTCAGAATCCCAAGTCTGTGACGCGGCGGACAGTCGACGTCGACGCGACCGCTCTGGCGGCCGGCAGCCACCACGGTTCGACGTTCTATGAGCACCAGCGCTTCATCGCCGCAGTGCGCGGGGAGGGCGCGGTCGAAGTCACCGCGCGCGATGGCCTGATGGCCGTGGCGATCGGGACGGCGGCGGAAATCAGCGCGCGGGAAAAGCGTGTCGTGACCATGAGCGAACTCGGATTTTGACAGCGTTGGCGCCTGGCCGGAACTCCGGCGGGCCTCGGTATGACAGCGTAAGACATCCAACAGAGACAATCAGAACAAGGACTTCGGGGAAGATGAGAAAGAACCTCCTGATCATGGGCGCCGGCGTCGCCGCGCTGCTCGCCTGCCAACCCGCCCTGGCGCAGACGGCTGCGGCCGGCAGCGACGACAGCGCCGTGGCCGAGATCGTGGTCACCGCCCAGAAGCGCGAAGAGAAGCTGCAGGACGTGCCAGCCGCGGTCTCGGTCGTCTCAGGCGCTACCCTCGCGGCCAAGGGTGCGGTCAATCTGGAGGGCGCGCAGTACCTCGTTCCGTCGCTGAACTTCACCAAGCGCGGCACCACGCTGAACCAGTCCCTGTTCCTGCGCGGGGTGGGGACCTCGTCGTTCTCGATCGCGGGCGAGCCCTCGGTTTCCACCGTCGTGGACGGCGTCGTGCTGAGCCGTGCGGGCGAAGCCTTCTCCGACCTGATCGACATCGAACGGCTGGAGGTGCTGCGCTGGCCGCAGGGCACCCTGTTCGGCAAGAACGCCTCGGCCGGGGTGATCAACATCGTGACCAAGCGACCGGGCGACGACCTGGGCGGGTTCCTCGAAGGCGCATACGCCAGCAATGGCGACGAGTACCGGGTGCGCGGGGCGATCGACGTGCCGTTCAGCGACACGGTCAAAGGGCGGTTCACCGGTTTCTACGGCACCTACGGCGGCAACCTGCGTAACACCTTCACCGGCTCGCGCGTCAACGGCTATGAGCACTGGGGCGTACGCGGCATGATCGTCGCCGATCCGACCGACCAGCTCAGCTTCACGGTGATCGCAGACTACCGCAAAAGCGACGACGACTGCTGCGCCCAGCTGATCGGCACCGTGCCGACCAACCTGGCGGCCACCATCCTGCCCACGCCGCGCGGCGACAAGACCCGCCAGGTCAGCCAGAACCTTGTCACCTCGACGCTGGAGGAAAGCTACGGCGTCTCGCTGCAGGGCGACTATGACCTGGGCGAGCACGTCCTGACCTACATCGGCGCGTACCGCGAATGGAAAAACACCGAGATCCGCGACGGCGACTGGTTGCCGCGCGCCTATGTCGGCCTCAACCAGCTGCACGATCGCGGGCCGGCGGATAGCAACACCATCACCCAGGAACTGCGCCTCACCTCGCCCGCGGACCGCCCGCTGTCCTATGTGGCTGGCCTCTTCTATTCCCGCGCCGAGACCGATCGGGCGTTCCGTCGCGACCTGATCTCTTGTCCCACGACGCCGGCCCCGACGGTCGCGACGCCCTGCACGGCGCCCGGCGTGACCGCGGCGACGGGCGCCGCCGTGGCGCTGCACGGATCGACCTTCACCAACTATGCCGCGTTCGTTCAGGGGGTGTACCAGCTGAGCGACACGCTGCGCCTGATTGGCGGCTTGCGCTACACGTCCGACAAGCTGGCGGTGTACCACACGCGCACCACGCTGATCGCGGGCGCCGGCATCAACGCCCCGTTCGGGCCCTTCACCGGCCGTACGACCAACGACAACCTGTCCGGCAAGGCGGGCGTGCAGTTCGATGTCTCGGACGACACCACCGCCTACGCGACCTACTCGCGCGGCTACAAGGGCCCGGCCTTCAACATCTTCTTCGGCCTGGGCGCCACCGGCACCAATGTGATCGAGCCGGAAACCGCCGACAGCTATGAGATCGGCCTGAAGAACACCCTGCTGGACGGCGCGCTGGTGCTCAATTTGGCGGCGTACTACGCGAAGTATCACAACTTCCAGGCCAACAATCCTGACACCGTCAACGGCGTGGTGGTCACCCGCTTCACCAACGCCGGCACGGTCTCGACCCGCGGCGCGGAACTCGACGTGATCTATCGGCCGCAGACGGACCTGACGATCTCGGGCGGCCTGGCCTACACCGACGCGAAGATCGATCAGTTCAAGATCCCCACCAACGGCAACGTCACGGGCGTTGTGCCGTCGGGGACGCCGCTGACCTATGCTCCGAAGTGGAAGGGCAGCCTTTCGGTCGACAGGCGGTTCCGCACGGGCGGGGCTGTGGACTGGTTTGTCGGGGCGCAGGGGTCGGTGCAATCCAAGCAACTGAGCCAACTGGACGCCTCGGCGGTTGTCCGCGCTGGAACCACCATCCACGGCTATGCCCTGGTCGATCTCTCCGCGGGCATTGTCGATCCCGACGACAGCTACCGCGTGACGTTCCAGGTCTAGCACCTGTTCGACGAGAGCTTCGCGGCTCAGATCGAGAGCGGCGGGCCGGGCGGC
>JANPKX010000120.1:0-11085 GCA_031426235.1 Alphaproteobacteria bacterium
AGATGTAGACGCCGGTCAGCGACAGCACGGCCAGCGGCGCACAAATCCAGAACCCGATGGTGTGGTGCAGGTTGAACAGCGTCGAAGGTCCGCGGCGCCAGCGCAGCCCCTTCAACAGGCTGCCGCCGCGCGGCCACCACAGCCAGAGCCCGGTCGCCGCGGAGACGAACATCGCCCAGCCCAGCCAGCCTACGACCTTGCGGCCCACCTCGGGGATCAGCAGCGTGCCGTGCAGGCGGTGGAGCGTCATGGTGAGGCCCCGGGAGAGGTCCGCGGTCCCCAGCACCCGGGCGGTGGGCGGGTCGATCCAGGCGTTGAGGCTGCGCGGCCGACCGCCCGGTCTCGGTGGTCCGGCGAGGCGTCCGACGGCCACGACGGGGTCGCCCCGTTCGGTTGGCAGCCGCACCTGGGTCAGGACCGCCCGGTCGCCGAACGCCGCCTGGGCCGCACGGGCATAGGCGGGAAGCGGCAGTGTCGCATCGGGTCCGCTGACGGCATAGCGCTCGGCATGCAGCGCGCGGTCGAGCGGGTCGTGCCAGACCAGGATCGCGCCGGTGAGGCTGAGCGGAATGAAAGCCAGCACCAGGCCCGCGCCGATCCAAAGATGCACATCCCGCCACAGGCGGCGCAGGCGGCCCATCGCGCTCAGGCCTTGCCGCCCCGAGCGACGAAGAAGCCGTTTCGGAAGCCCGCGTCCGCCTTGCCGTAGCTGAACGCTTGGCCTTCGGGGCTCAGCACGGTTCCGCCCGCGGTGGTCAGGATCGCGTGCCCCGCGGCGATGTCCCACTCCATGGTCGGTCCATGGCGCGGATAGATGTCCGCCGAGCCCTCGGCGATGCGGCAGAACTTGATCGAGGAGTCCATAGCCTGGGTCTCATCGAAGCCGTACTCGGCCTTCAGGCGGGCCTTGGTCTCGTCCTTCATGGTGTGGCTGATCAGGGCGACGGCCCGGCCGTTGGGCCACGGCCTGACCTTGACCGGGGCGGTGGGTCCGCCGGAGGTGCGCTTGAGCACCTGGCCTCGGTGGGTGAACCAGCTCTCACCGCTGGGTGGCGCGGTAATGGCGCCGGCCACAGGGCGGCCGTCCTCGATCAGACCGATATTGACCGTCCAGGACGGGTCGCCGCGCACGAAGGCCTTGGTCCCGTCGAGGGGGTCCACGAGGAAGAACCTCGGGCCGATTTCGCTGGGCGTGCCCGAGGCGCTGGCGTCCTCCTCCGAGACGACCGGGATGCCTGGGAAGCGCCGGGCCAGGTGTTCCAGGATCAGCGCCTCGCCGCGCTGGTCGGCCTCGGTCACCGGGCTGTCGTCGGCCTTGCTGGTGACGGCCAGGCCGGAGCGCCAGAGCGGCAGGATCAGGGCCGCGGCGGCCTCGCAGATTTCCGCCAGGGCCTGACCGACATCATTCTCTTCAGGATTTGCCATGCGCGGCGTTCTTAAGGTCGCCCCGGCGTTTCCCCAAGGTGCAAATCGCGCCAGAACGGGAGCCATGACCGAGACCCCCCAGCCCGCCGTGCGGCCCGCCGAACTCGCCGCCTTCCTGGCCGCGCGGATGTGCCACGACTTCATCAGCCCCGCGAGCGCCATCAGTTCTGGCCTCGACCTGCTGGACGATCCCTCGGCGCAGGACATGCGGGAGGAGGCAATGGGGCTGATCGCCTCGTCGGCCCGCAAGCTGGCCGACCAGCTCGCCTTCTGCCGGGTGGCCTTCGGCGCGTCAGCCTCGGCGGAGACCTTCGATGCGCGTGACCTGCACAAGCTGGCCGAGGGGGTTTTTGGCCACATGCGGGCGAACCTGGAGTGGACGGTGGAGGTTCCGGCCATTAACAAGCCGTCGGCCCGGACGCTCTTGAACCTGGCCCAATTGGCCGGCGCCGCCCTGCCGATGGGCGGTACGGCTCGGCTGCGCGCCGTCCAAGAAGACGCCGCGGTGGTGATCGCCATAGAGGCGGAAGGCGCCCGCGCACGACTCCGTCCCGAGGTGCTGGCGGGCCTGAAGGGCGAGCCCTTGCCGGAGGGCGCCCTGCACGGGCACTGGGTGCAGGCCTATTACGTCCATCTGTTCGTCGCCGACGCCGGCGGCCGGGTGTTCGCCGAGGCCAGCGACGAGCGCGTGATCTTCGCCGCGACCCTGCCGGCCTGACCGGCCAAACCGGGCGTTAACGTTCCAGGCCGACAAGAGACGCTGGACGTTCGGAGCCCGCGCAGCCGTGAAGACCTGTCTTGTCGTCGATGACAGCCGCGTGATCCGCAAGGTCTCGCGCCGGATCCTCGAAGACCACGGATTCGAGGTCGCCGAGGCCGGCGACGGCGTGGAGGCCATGGCCTGGTGCAGCGCCATGATGCCCGACGCGATCCTCCTGGACTGGCGAATGCCGGGGATGGACGGGCTGGAGTTCCTGCGCCGCCTTCGCGCCGAACCCGCCGGGCGGACGCCCAAGGTGGTGTTCTGCTCGGTCGAGTGCGAGGTCGCCCGCATCCGCGAAGTGCTGGACGCCGGCGCCGACGAATACATCATGAAGCCGTTCGACGGGGCGATCATGGCGGGCAAGCTGGCTGCCGTGGGGCTGTTGGCCGAGGCCCCGACATGATCGCGGCCCTGGATCGCAGTTTCCTGGCCGCCCTCTGCCTGGCGCGCGCGGGCCTGAAGGTCGATGCCGACAAGTCCTATCTGATGGAAAGTCGCGTGGCGCCGGTGGCCCGGCGTGAAGGCTTCGCCTCTGCGGAAGCCTTGATCGAGGCCCTGCGCGAGCGCGCCGACGAGCGCCTCGGGTGGGCGGTGGTCGAGGCCATGGCTCTGCCTGAAACCGAGTTCTTCCGTGACGCAGAGGTCTTCGACCACCTCGCTGAAAGCGTTCTGCCGGCGCTGATCCGCGCCCGCGGCGGCCAGACGGTCCGGGTGTGGAGCGCGGCCTGCGGCGCTGGCCAGGAGATCTACTCCCTGGCGATGCGCATCGCCGACACGCCGGGACTGACCGGACGCATCGACCTCTTCGCGTCCGACCTTTCGGAGCGCAGCCTGGAGAAGGCGCAGGCCGGCCTCTACTCGCAGTTCGAGGTCCAGCGTGGCTTGCCGGCCCGGAGCCTGGTGCGGCACTTCGAGCGCGAGGGCGAGGCCTTTGTGCTGTCGCCGCGGGTTCGGCAGGCGGTGCGCTGGGGGCGGGTCAACCTGCTGGACGATGTCAGCCGTCTGGGGCCGTTCGACCTGATCCTGTGCCGGAACGTCCTGCCTTCCCTGGCCCCGGAGGCGCGTGATCGGGTGGCGCGGAGCCTTCTGCGGGCGCTTGCGCCGGGCGGCCGTGTGGTCCTGGGTCGGCGCGAGCCGATGGGCCCCGGCCTCATCGCCGCAGCGCCATGTGTCTTCGCGGCGGCGGCCTGAATCAAAAGGACCCCGCCATGGTCTCGGCGGGGTCCCTTCAGTTCAGAATATCAGAAGCTTACTGCTTGGCGTCTTCGGCTGTGCTGGTGACAGCGCCGCCGACCGACTTCACGTCCTTGCCGGCGCCCGAAACGGTGTTGCAGGCGGAAACGGACAGGGAGGCGGCGAGCAGGCTCAGAAGGAACAGATTGCGCATAGGTAATCTCCGCGGGTTGGAAAATCAGTCTCGCGGCAACGCTTCAGGCGGTGGCATGGTTCCCTTCGACGGACGCCGGGGCGGGTCCGATCGACGGCGTGGGGAAGGTGAGGTGCGCGGTCACGCCGCCAGACTCGTTGCGATGGATGTCGACCTTGCCCCGCAACTGTCTTGCGAAGGCGGTCATGAGGGTCCGGCCCATCCCCGGACTGACCGCTGCCTCTCCCGGGCCCGGCCCATCATCGGAGATTTCTAGCTCGGCGACGTCTCCGCGCAGTTTGAAGTTCACCCGGAGCACGCCGCCCCGATTGGCGAAGGCGTGCTTCTGCGCGTTGCTGATCGCTTCGACCGCGAATAGCGCCAGCGGCGCCAGTCGGTCGGGATCGATGACCAGGGGGTCCACATTGAGCTCGGTGCGAACCGCCATGCCCGGCCTGAGTTCCGACGAGATCAGCTGGGCCGTGAGCTCCTCCAGGAACGGGTGCAGATCGACCCGCCGCAAGTCCGGGCCCTGATAGAGCGCGCGATAGATGAGGGCCAGTGCGGTGATTCGCTGTCGGGTATCGGTCATCGCCGACCGCGCCGCCGGGTCAGTCAGCGCGCGTTGCTGGAGACTGAGCAAGCTCGAGATGACCTGCAGATTGTTCTTCACGCGATGGTGAATCTCGCGCATCAGCTCATCCTTCTGGGCGAGGCTCTCGCGGAGTGACGCGTCGCGGCCGACGATCGCGTCGGCCATGTCTTCCAGGGTTTCGGCCAGTTCGCGGATCTCGTCGGGCATCTGTTCAGCCTGCACCGGCCGCACGGACAACCGGCCACGGGCGTAGAGCGCGGCGATGCGCTGCAGGTAGGCGATCCAGCGGATGACCACCCGGTCCGCCACCAGCGACACGGCAATCAGGGCGCAGAGAAAGGTCAGCAGCGGGAAGGCGATACTGGTGAGCGGGTTAAGCCGCGCCCAGGACAGGATTCCCGGAGAGCGCGCGGACAGCACCACATAGACCTCGTCGCTGACCACCGGAGCCGCGGAATAGACCCGCCGCGCGCCGGTTGCGTCGCGTCCATACCAGACGAGCGATCCACGAGACTGGATCTTGGCCCGCCAGTCGTTCGGCAGGCGCGGAAATGACGCGGCGTGAGTGACGGTGATGTATCGGCCCGATCGCTCGACGAGCCCGACCTCGGCGCCCCGGGGCAGGGACGGGTCGGAAACGCTGGGCTGCAGGCTGGCAAGCGAGACGACTGCCGCGAAGACGCCGTCGAAGGCGCCGTCCGCGTCCGTGGCCCGGGTCGCGGTCAGGACGGCGGGCTGGCGGGCATAGCGTGTTCCGGCCTCACGGGTCACCGCGAAGGCGCTGCCCCCGGCCAGCTGGCGAAACCAGGGCTGGCTCGCGCGATCCGGATCGGCGGGCACGGAGCCGGCGGAGCAGACGATGCGGCCCTGCCGGTCAAATCGGACGAGGTTGAGGTAGCCGGGTATCCGGGACGTCACCTCGGCCAGGCGCTGGGCGCACTGGAACCCGACGGCGCCGGGCGCAAGAGTCTGGAGCAGGATGTCGGCGCTTTCCATGCGCGCGCGCGCGGTCGCGGCGCTGCGCTCGGCGGCGAAGCCGAGGTTTTCCCGCACGGTCCGGCCCTCGCGCTGGAACCCGATCGCAGCCTGCAGGGCCCCCAGCACAAGCACCGGCAGCAAAGCCGCCGCTAGAGCCGCGGTCAGCCGGACCCGGATCGTGCCCAGCGACCGCCACGATGTGCTCATGGGACCACCTCGGCGATCACCGGACCGTGCTTAGCCTCTCCGCCTCGACGAGGATCGACCGCATTGCATCGGAGGCCGACGACCCGTCGCGATCATACGCCCCGGTCTCCAGGATGCCCTGCAGTGCGCGGCGCGCGCGGCTGACCCGGCTTTTGACCGTCCCAACAGCGCAGCCGCAGATTGCGGCGGCTTCTTCGTAGGCAAATCCGCCTGCGCCAACCAGGATCAGCGCCTCGCGTTGTTCGGCCGGCAGCATGCCGAGGCCGAGCCGAAGCTCGTCGAGGGCGACCGGCGACTCGGCATCGTCGACGGCGATCAACGTACGCTCCGCGACTTCCTGGTCGAGCGGCGTGGACCGCCAGGACCGCCGCTTGTCGGAATAGAACTGGTTGCGCAGGATCATGAAGGTCCAGGCCTTCATGTTTGTGCCCATCTGGAAGCTCGCCCGGGCGTCCCAGGCTTTCAGCATCGCGTCCTGCGCCAGATCGTCCGCCGCCGTCGGATTGCCGGACAGCGTGCGCGCGAAGGCGCGAAGGTGAGGGATCAACGCCACCAGTTCGCGTTTAAAGGCCTCGTCGGCCGCCGCAGTGCGCGGTTCCCGCACCCGGGTCTCGGAGGCGACGTTCATTCCGAGGCGTCCTTCTGATCTGCCCTTCGCAGGATCTCAAGGAACTCATCTGGCACGTCTTCGCTGACCACCTCGTCGAACATCTGACGCAGCCTCACGCCGATCGCCTGCTGTCGCAGGCGCGACTCCTCAGGCGCGACAGGCGCGCCCCCGCTGATCTTGGCCATCGGGCGCTCTTCGATCATCTTACCGGTTCTCCGCTCACGCGCAGACCGCCCCCTTTTGTGGTCTTTGTCGCTGCTCAACGCCGCTCGCTCATGTCGGTTCCCACTGAAGCGCCAGCATGCACAAAAAGCGTCACCATTGGGAACCTGTTCAACGACCCCGCGTTTGGAGGCATTATGAAGCGGGGCCGCGCGCCCTCGGCGACACGCGCCGGTACATATGTGGGGAGATACTGCTCTTGAGTCTTTTGGCTAAGCTTGCGCCGCACCTGCCCTATGTGCGCCGATATGCACGTGCCCTGACCGGCGCTCAGGCGACCGGAGACCACTACGTCCGCGTCGCGCTTGAGGCGCTGGCTTCTGGCGAGCAGTCCCTGCCGGAAGGCGTGACTCCCCGCGTCGCCCTCTATCAGGTTTTTCACGCCATCTGGGGTTCCACAGGCGCGCGTCTGGAAGTGTCGTCCGACGATGACACCCCGCCGAATGATGCCGCCGGCCGGTTGATGCGCATCGCGCCGCGCTCCCGCCAGGCGTTCCTACTAACGGCACTTGAGGGCTTCACCCCCTCCGAAGCCGCACAGGTCCTGGCGACGGACTTCAGCGAGGTCGAGAGCCTGATCGCGCAAGCCCAGGCCGAAATCGACGCCGAGCTGGCGACCGACGTGTTGATCATCGAGGATGAGCCCGTGATCGCGGCCGACATCGAAGCGCTGGTGACCGAGTTGGGCCACACGGTGGTCGACATCGCCGCAACGCGAACCGAAGCGATCGACGCCGTGACCCGCAAGACCCCCGGGCTGGTGCTGGCAGACATTCAGCTCGCGGACGGCTCATCCGGCATCGATGCGGTGAAGGATATTCTCGCACGCTTCAACGTTCCGGTGATCTTCATCACTGCGTTCCCAGAGCGGCTGCTGACCGGGGAACGGCCGGAGCCGACCTTCCTGATCACCAAGCCTTTCCAGCCCGAAACCGTCAAGGCGGCGATCGGCCAAGCCCTGTTCTTCCACCCCCGCAACGTAGACAAGCGGGCGGCGTAAGCCCGCGCCCGCCTACTGCCTAAGCCCGCTCCCGCCTACTGCGACGGCGGGGTTGGGGGTGGCGGTGCGGGAGCGTTGAAGGTTTCGCCGGAAGTCTGTTCCTGGCTGGAACCGGCTGCCGGTTCGACGAAGGTCCGCAAAGCCCAGACGCCGCCCATGGCGGCCAGGGCCAGCGCGGTGCTGGCCAACAGGATGAGCAACACGTGTCTTCCGCGCGAACCCTGGCGGGCACGGGTCTCGTTGACGGTCGGGGCAGGCGTCGGGTCTGAGGACAGGGTCATCGCCGTGCTCTCCATTCGCGGTTGCGGTGGCCCTTAGAACGCGCCGTTGAGCCCGTCGTTCCGGCGCACACCGAAGGGGTGATGCCGAAACGCCCGCGCAAAAAAAGACCGACGTTCGGAACTCATTGTGCGCTGAACGGTTCTGTCAGTGCGGAGGCGGCGACGCCCCCCCCGACTTGAGACCGGCTCGCACCGGTCTGCCGCCTCCGCAACCCCCTCTATAGCGACACTTCGGCGGATCCTTGGTGGTCCGCCTTTTTGTCGTTCTGACGCCGGCCCCATGGAAACGAAGACGGCCCGGTGAGGGCTCACCGGGCCGTGTCCGCGTTCGGCTGTGATTGCGCGGCGGCTCTAGCGGCGCTCGCCGTTCTCCCAATAATAGCGCCCGGACTGGCGGTCGTAGTAGTAATAGCGGCCCGCGCGCTCATCGTAGTATTGCCTGCGACCCGCAGGGCTGGCGCCGCAGCCGCCTTCATCGCGGCAGCCGCTGACCGCGCCGACCGTACCGCCGACGGCGGCCCCGACCGCGGCGCCCGTGCCGACGCCGACATCGCCGGATATCGCGCCGATCGCGGCTCCGCCGAGTGCGCCAATCGCTGCGCCGCCCAGAGCGCTGCGTTCCGTGTGGCCCGAAGTGGTGCAGGCGCCGGCCAACACGGCGACGCCGGCGAGCGCGATAAGGGGCTTGATCATGGGCATGGTCGTCCTTCCGTTGATCCCTCGGGTGTCCGAACGTGCCGTGCAGACGGGAGTTCCAGTTCGGAACCGGGACGAATTCGAGGCGTTGCTGGGCGGATCAGATGTCAGCCGGCCTCTTGTCCGTCGCTCGCGCCCTTGTTAGGGGCCGCCCGCGGGTCGGCCCGTCACCAAAGGAACAGTCGCCTGCCCGCTCTTCAGAACGCCGAACAGCCGCTCCGCTTCGACCGGATCGAGGTGATCGCGAACGTGGCCTCGGGGAGTGTCGGAGCCGACGCGCCGGAGGCGCTTGCCGGGATTTTCGAGGCGCATGGCGTCAAGGCGAAAATCCGCGCGCCCGCGATCGAGGACCTCACCGACACCCTGCGCCGCGCGGTGGACTCGGCGCCGGACCTGCTGGTGGTGCTGGCCGGGGACGGCACGGCGCGCGCAGCCGCCGAGCTCTGTGGGCCGGACGGACCGGTGCTGGCGCCGCTCCCTGGCGGCACCATGAACATGTTGCCGCATGCCATCTACGGCCAGCGGCCATGGGCCGAGGCCCTGGCCATGGCGCTCGAGACCGGGGAAGTACGCATGCTGGGCGGGGGTCAGGTGGAAGGCCACCAGTTTCTCTGCGCTGCGATCCTGGGGCCGCCTGCGCTGTGGGCGCCGGCCCGGGAAGCGGTTCGCGCCGGCCAGACGCGGCTGGCTTGGGTGCGCGCGCAACGCGCGCTCCGTCGCGCCTTCACGGGCCGGCTGCGCTACACCCTGGACGGAGGCGCCCGCGAGAAGACCGAGGCGCTGGTTCTGATGTGCCCGATCGCGTCCAAGGCGCTCGACAGCGATGCCGACGCCTTGGAGGCCGCCGCCCTGAACATCGGCGGTGCGGGGGATGTGCTGCGGTTGGGCGTCAACGCCCTTCTGCGAGACTGGCGCGAAGATCCGGCTGTCGAGCATGAGGCTTGCAAGCTAATCCGAATCTGGTCGCCGCGGAGCATTCCGGCGCTGCTGGACGGCGAGACGGTAAGGCTCAGCAGCCTGACCGAGGTCGGATACAACCCCGCGATCGTCCGCGTGCTCGCCCTGCCGAAGCCGACGCCGTGACGCTGTTCAGACTGGCGCATCTGTCCGACATTCATTTCGGCGGTGAGAATGTCGACGCGGTCGCCGCCGCGAGCGACCTGCTACGGCGGGAGGCCTTTGACCTGATCATCATCTCCGGCGACCTCACCGCCCTGGGCGAGGTCGCGGAGTTCGAGAAGGCGGCCGCGTGGCTGGCGACCCTGCCGCCATCGCGGCTGGTCGCGCCTGGCAACCATGACACGCCCTATCTCGCTTGGATGGACCGGCTGACTGGTCCTTTCCGGCGCTTCGAGACCCATGTCGGCCCGGCGGGATCGCAGGAATGGCGGGCGCCGGGCGTTTGCGTCCGAGGCATCAACACCGCCCGCGGCGTCCAGCCGCGCCTCAACTGGTCCAAGGGCCAGATTTCCGCGCGCCAGGTCAAACGGACCATCGAGGCCTTCAGGCCCGCTGACCAGTTGCGAATCGTGGTGGTGCATCACCCGCTGATCGAGATGCTGGGCGGTCCGATGACGGCCCGGGTCTGGGGCGGGCCAACCGCGGCGGGGCGCTTTGCCGAGGCCAAGATCGATCTGGTGCTCTCAGGCCACATCCACGCGCCGTTCACCTGGCCCTATCCCTGCGGGGACGGCCGGACCTATGCGGTCGGTGCGGGCACGCTATCCGTGCGCGAGCGCGGGGTGCCGCCGGGTTTCAATATCATCGAGGCCGATGACGCGGAGTTCCGGGTGACGGCCCTGGGGTGGAAGGGTCACGTGTTCGAGCCCTTGCGCACAACGGCGCTGATCCGCCGGAACGCTGAGGCTCCGGCGGACCTGGCCAACCACACTTCAGCGGCGTGACTTGGACGCGCGTCCCGCGAAGACGGCGGTAATCAGGGCAGTCACGACCGCCGGATTGCGCAGCAGGACGACGCCAGCGGCAGCCGCGGCGCCGAGGGCAATCATGGGCCGCTCCTTGGCCATGGCGAACAGCCGCTCGCTCATGGAGGCATCGCCGTGTCGAGTGGCGTCATGCGGACGATGCCGCATCGCACCGGTCGCAAATCCGGCAACCCCCAAGGCGATCAGGGCGAAGGCGCAGGCCACAATGGTGGCGGCCCAGGCCGGACCGACACCGCCCACCGCTGCCGCATAGAGGGCGAACGCCGAAGCGACCACGCAGACGGCGGCCGCTGCAGCGACGGCGGCGAAGGCCGCCGCGATGGCGAGAAACCGTCCCAGGATCAGCGCCGCGAGGCGAGCAGCATGCCGATCAGCACGCCAAGACCGAGGGCCGCGCCGGTAGCCGCGATCGGCCGCGCGCGAATTTGCTCACTGGCCACGCGGGTGGCTTCATCCAACTGCTCGCTCGCCACGTCCGCATAGACCCGGCTCTGGGTCCGGACCTGTTCCAGGCCCTGCTGGACGACGGCCTCGATCCGCTTGGCGGCGTCGGCGATCGCGCGCTGCGCATCGGCGCTGATCTTGGCGGCCGTGTCGCTGGTCATATCGTTGCTGATGGTGTCGTTGCTGCTGGCGTTCATGGTGTCCATCATGTCTGGGGTGATCTGGCCGGGCGTGGGCGGCATGTCGGATCTCCGGGTTGCGGCGGGGAAAGCGCCGTGCTGGCTGACTACATAAGGGCTCGGGGCGCAGGCCGCAAAGCCCTGTGGCAAGGGGTCGCCTGATCAAGCGCGCATGGGAGCGCTAAGTTCCGCCCGTGAAGGTCCGCGGCCCCGCCGCGGAGGCCGGACCGGCGGCCATGGGACATCGCCCGGAAGCAGGCGACCTGACTTCAACGGCGGGTCCGCGGCACAGGTCGCGGGCCCGGCGGTCCTGTTCAGATCACGCCGGCCGCCCTGAGGGCGGCGAGCCGTTCTGGCGAAAGGCCCGCGCGCG
>JANPKX010000121.1:0-2703 GCA_031426235.1 Alphaproteobacteria bacterium
GGAGATCGCCCGGCTCGACCTGGCCATGGCCCGCGACTTCGCGCGCCGGGCCCAGGCGGCGGACGATGCCGACGAGGCCAACGGCCTGGCGCGCAGCTACCAGCGCGCCGCGCGGTCCTATCGTCAGACCCTGGCCCTGAAGGTCCGGCTGAAGCGCGACCTGATGGCCGCCCACGCCGGGGCGCCCGCCGCGCCCGGAACCGCCGTCGTCGCCACGCCCCCGCGTCCCGCCGGCGGCGCCGCCATCGCGCGCCGGGTCGGCGAGGTGCGCACGGGCCTGCTGCGCCTGGCCTGGGACGAGGCCGAGCCGCCCGAGACCGAGGACGACGAAAACGAGCTGCGCGAGGCCGTCAGGAGCTTCGCCGCGCGCCGCCTGGTCGTCGAACAGTTGATCGACGAGGACCGCCGCCGCCCCGACCCCTGCGCCGAGCCGGTGGACGACCACGTCGCCCGCCTGGCCCTGGACCTGGACTTCACGCCGCAGGCCATCGCCCGCTGGCGCGACCTCCCCGACCCACCCCAGGTCGCGCTCGACGCCTGTCCCTATGACGATGAGGATGATGAGGACGACGACTGTGAAAGCTCGGCGTGAGCGGGCTGGGACGCGAACGCAGCCTGGATTCCTTCCCCGCTCGTTCCCGCGTCGGCGGGCACCCAAGGGGCGGTCAGACGATGCCCGCCCAGTCCAGGACCTCGCCGTTGAGCTCGCGCGGGAAGGTGTGGGCGAGGTCCGCGACCTCGCGGTAGGTGACGGCGGCGCCGGCGGCGGCGAGGGCGGCCTGGGCTTCGCGCGCCATGGCGACGGGGAACATCCAGTCCAGGGCGCCGTGGGTGATGTGGAGGGGCAGGCCGCGCAGGCGGTCGGTATCGGCGAACTGGACCAGCATCGGGTGGAAGGCGGCCGAGCAGGGGGCCAGATGCGTGAACGGGCTGCCCGACTCCAGGCCGGTGACGTAGGCGAAGGTGCCGCCATCGCTCATGCCGGCCAGCAGGCGGCGGGCCGGGTCGATGCGCCAGCGGGCGGACACTTCGTCCACGATGCGGCGCAGGTTCGGCGTGTCGGGGTCCGGACCCCGCAGCGCCCAGGTGCGGCCGGTGGCGGTGGGGGCGACCAGGATGGCCGAGCGCGTGCGGGCCTCACGCAGCCAGCTCCACAGGAAGGCGCCGCCGTTGCCCGAGCCGCCGTGCAGCGCGACGATCAGCGGGCAGGCGACATCCGGCGCGGCGTCCTCGGGGACATAGAGCGCATAGCCGCCCCGGGCGTCGGGCTCGCCGCCCTCGTGCGAGATCCCGGCCCCGTCGCGCGGCGGCGCCTGGGCCAGCGCGGCCAGCCGCTGGGCGTCGTCGCGGCGGGCCGGCTCCAGGAAGTAGCGGCTGACCGGCGGCAGGCCGGCGGCCAGGGGGTAGAGCGCCGCCTGCGCACGCGGAAGGTGACGGAGCGCGCGGAAGAGGGCGCCCATCGGCTCGGGATCGTCCGGGGCGGCCCGAAGCTCGGCGAAGCCTTGCAGGACGTGCCGGCTGGCGGCGCCCAGCGCCTCGCGCACATCGGCCAGGGCGTCGGGCCAGTCGCCGAGGCGGTGCTGTTCGGCGGCGAGCGCGGCGTCCGGCGCGCCGACCGCGTCCATCACGCGGTGGATGTCCGCCGGGTTCAGGTACCGGGCGACGAACCCCAGGGCCTCCAGCGCGCGCAGCAGCGGCGGCAGGATCGCGGTGAGGTCATCGAGGGGGCGGGTGTCCATGCGGATATCTGCCATATCGCTGATCTTTGAGTAACCAGCCGCATGCTACGACGTGCGCGTCCCGCCGGACAGCGACGGCCCACCCGCCGGCGACAGCCTTGGCCTTAAAGGAACGACGATGACCGCCCCCGCCCTTGGCAAGCTGATCGGCAAGCTGGCGCCGATGGTTCTGACCCTGGCCATGGCCGCGCTCGTCCTGGGGTTCGCGACGGCCAGCTTCGTGGCCTGACGCGCTGGCGTTCAGCTCAGCGCCACCCGTGCGAAAACGCATAGCCGGTGTGTAAAATCGCTGATCTAGGCAGTGTTCAGATGGTGCTACATCGGGGTTGTCCAGACGGACGGACCCACCCCCGGGTCGCACACAGACAGATCGAGGACCGCATCATGACCTTCATCGCCCGCATCGAACGCGCCGCCGACCACATCGCCCCCGCCCTGATCCTGATCGTGGGCATGCTGACCGCCGTCGCCACAGCCGGCCTTGGCGCCTGATCCGTCTCGCTAGATCTGACGTCGGATTAGGGCCCGCTACGGGCCCTTTTTCGTTCTCGGCGGCTTGGGCAGGGCCCAGCCGGCGCTGGCGCCCTGGGGCAGGTCGCGGGTCACCGCCAGAACGGTCTCGACCCGGCCGCCGACGATCCGCAGCAGTTCGGCGGTGAGCACGCTGTGCGGCGCACGCCGCGACCCGGCCGGCACATCGACCACGGCAAAGGCCCAGACGAGGCCCCGGGTCTCGTCGACGAGCGGGAAGCGCCGGTCACGCGCCGCCGCCGGGCCAGCCGGCCGCACGGCGCCCTCCGTCCGCACCCCATTCTCCCGGCGATCGACGCCGTCTGGCGCGCCGCCGTCGAGATAGGCGTTGGCCGCCGCGATCAACGCCTCTCGCGGGGTGAGGCGGTCGGGCGTCAGGACCGTGCTCCAGTCCGCCAAGCCGCCCATGGCGTCTGGCGCGAAGCGGGCGGAT
>JANPKX010000122.1:0-3320 GCA_031426235.1 Alphaproteobacteria bacterium
CCGGGCTCTGCTCGGTGCGGGCCGACTTCTCGGCCCGAGAGCAGAGGACTGATTTTCCATGACAAAGACGAAGACTTCGACGCGCGTGAAGGCGCTAGCAACTGAAGAACCGACCCCTGCAGTTCCGGCGCCGCGCGCGACGCGTAGCCAGACTCTGACCGACCTTATGCGGACCGACGCTGGCGCCACCGCGGCTGAACTGGGCGCCGCGGTCGGCTGGCAGGTCCATTCGGTGCGCGGCTTCATCGCAGGCACGCTCAAGAAGCGCACCGATCTGACCGTGCTGGCGGAGCGCAAGGAGGGCGTCACCCGCTACCGCGTGATCGACACCGTCGAGGCGTCGGCATGACCGATGCTGCCGATCTCGAAGGCCTCGGCCTGGAAGACCTGCGGACGGTCTGGCGGGAGCGCTACGGCGCCCCGCCAGCGCTGCGCTCGCCAGAACTCCTGGCGTTGATGCTTGCATGGCGCATCCAGGTCGACGACGGCGGTGGCCTGGACCGCGACGCCAAGCTGGCGCTGCGTCGCCCTGCGGCAGCCCGGCGCGGACCCGAGCCTACGCCGGGCGCACGGCTGGTGCGGGAGTGGCAGGGGGTTCCGCACGAGGTGGTGGTGCAGGCGGACGGCAGCTTCCTCTACCGCGGCGACAGACATCAAAGCCTCTCGGAGGTCGCGCGGCGGATCACTGGCGCACGCTGGAACGGTCCTAGGTTCTTCGGTCTGCGGGCGGCGAAGGCGGCGTCATGAGCGAACGCAAGCTTGTCCGCTGCGCCATTTACACGCGGAAGAGTTCCGAAGAAGGGCTCGATCAGGCCTTCAACAGCCTGCATGCCCAGCGCGAGTCCTGCGAGGCTTACGTGAAGAGCCAGGCGTCAGAGGGGTGGAAGGCGCTGCCGACGCTCTACGACGACGGCGGCTTCTCCGGTGGCAACATGGAGCGACCCGCGCTGGCATCCCTGTTGGCCGATGTTGACGCCGGCAAGATCGACACTGTGGTCGTCTACAAGGTGGACCGGCTAACTCGCTCGCTGGCGGACTTCGCCCGCATCGTCGATCGGTTAGATGGCGCCGGCATCTCCTTCGTCTCCGTGACGCAGGCGTTCAACACCACCACCAGCATGGGCCGGCTGACGCTGAACGTGCTGCTGTCATTCGCCCAGTTCGAGCGGGAGGTCACCGGCGAGCGGATTCGCGACAAGATCGCGGCCTCCAAGGCTAAGGGCATGTGGATGGGCGGCAATCTTCCGCTTGGCTACGATCTGCCCACCGACCCAAAGACCCGCGCATTGATCCTCAATCCGCATGAAGCGGCGACCGTGCGAAAGATTTTTCAGACCTACCTGGAGCTGGGCTCCGTCCATGCACTGGAAGCGCGGCTCCACGCCGAGGGTGTCCGATCAAAGGTGCGACGCACCAAGAAGGGCGAGGTGCGCGGCGGGGCTCGGCTCTACCGCGGGGCGATCTTTCACCTCCTGCGCAACCGCACCTATCTCGGCGAGATCCCGCACCGTGGCACGTCATACCCCGGCGCGCACCCGGCGGTCATCGAGCAGGAGTTGTTCGATGCGGTCCAGGCCATGCTGGATTCCCACCGGCGCGAGCATAGGGACAGGCCTGTTCGAGCCGCGACGATGCCGTTGCGGGGCTTCATCTTCGACACCGACGGTCACCCGATGAGCCCGAGCTTCACCTTTGGGCGTAATGGCAAGGTCTATCGCTATTATGTTTCTGCGCCGATTCAGCAGGGTCGTGCCGTGAGGCCAGATCCAAACGCGCTGCGCCGCGTATCAGCCGACGAGATCGAGGGCGTGCTCGCACGAGAGCTTCGGCGGCGCTGCGGCTGGAATGACGATATGACGTTCTTCAATTTGCTGGGGTGTGTGAAGCGGGTGGATCTGGAAGCGGGAGCTATCCGCATCGCCATCCTGCGCGCCAAGGCACCGCGCGGCACGGTCCTCGAGGGCGATTGGGATCCTACGGAGCCTGGCGTTGTCGCCGTGACCATTCCGATCCGTTGTCGACTTCGCGGCGGCCGCACCTGGATCACCGGCGTCGGGGATGAAGCTGGCGCGAAGCGCGTCCGGCGCGACGCAGCGCTCATCCGAGGTCTACAGCAGGCGCACCGTGCCATGGCGGAGTTGGGCTGGTACAAGTCGGACGGCACCATCGCCGATGGCCGCACCATGAAGGCGCCCCAGAACGCCTACGATCGAAAGCTAGCGCGGCTTGCGTTCCTCGCGCCGGATATCCAGAAACGTATTCTTGAGGGTCGTCAGCCGGCTGGTATGACGCTCGACATGCTCCTTAGCCAAAGCATTCCGACATCCTGGGTGATGCAGCGCGAGCTCTTCAAGATCACACGCTGATCCCTGTTTTGCTCCGACGATTTCCCTGATCCGGCCACTGAAATTCCCTGTTTCGATTTCGAGAATTCCCTGTTCTCAGAACAGGGGTGAAGCCGCACAGGCATCTATAAGCCATTGGAAGATAGCGTGATTTTTGGACTTTGATGAGACCGCGCGCCTTGCCTCGATTTATATTTTCCGCCGATAACAGGGAAACTCCACTAGATCGCAGTCGCCCAGAGACCCGGGCCCATATCGCCGGCGTGTTGCGGCGGTGGGCGGGGAAAAGCGCGCCGCGTACGGCGGTTTGCCGCCGTTTAGTCGCGTGAATTGCGCGCGTTAGGTTCGATCAGGGATTTCAGAGACGACTTCGCCGTCTGGGTGGCGGTGCGAGTGGGATTCGAACCCACGTTAGAGTTTCCCCTAAACACGCTTTCCAAGCGTGCGCCTTCAACCACTCGGCCACCGCACCATCGCCGCGCGGGGGAGTGGGTCTCCGGCGGAAGGCGGGCATATACCGTCAGGAGGGGTTGGCGGGCAAGCGGCGGTTGGCGGCTTCGGCCAAGCGGGCCGGATTGAACAGCGAGCGAGCCGCCCGGGGGCGAAGCGCGGCCTCCAGCGCGGCGGCTCTGGCGGGCCAGGCGGCGAGCCGGAGCGCGGCTTCGGCCCGGCCTTCGCGGACCGCCTTCTGGAGGTCGGCCAGATCCGCGTCGGCAGCGCGCAGCCGGGCCTGATCGCGGGTGAAACCCGCATAGCGCTCGTCGATGAGCCCCAGCCGCGCCCGGGCCGCGGCGATCATCAGTACGGCGCTCGGCCGATCGCCCGTGGCCAGGGCCGCGCCGGCGGCCGCGGCGGCGCGTCGCGCGTCATCGATCAGCCCGGCCAGGGTGATCGCCGTGCGAGACGTGGCGGGGCACGCCTCGGGGGTCAGCGCGCCCACATAGGCGACCAGCCCCGCCAGGACGGCGGGCGGCG
>JANPKX010000123.1:0-1545 GCA_031426235.1 Alphaproteobacteria bacterium
CGCGGCGAAGATGTTGAAATCACGACCTATCTTGACAAGGCCGTGGCTTCCGAACTGAGCGCCAACGTGATTGACCTTTGTCCCGTCGGCGCGCTGACCTCCAAGCCCTACGCCTTCAACGCCCGGCCCTGGGAGCTGAAAAAGACGGAGAGCGTCGACGTGATGGACGCGCTGGGGTCGGCGATCCGGGTAGATGCGCGTGGCTCGGCCGTGCTCCGCGTCCTGCCGCGCACCAACGAGGCCGTCAACGAAGAGTGGATTTCGGACAAGACCCGCTATGCCGTCGACGGCCTGGGTCGCCAGCGCCTGGACCGCCCGTTCGTTCGCGTCGGCGGCAAGCTTAAGCCCGCCACCTGGGGCGAGGCGCTGGACACGGTGGCCGCGCGGATCAAGGCGACGAGCCCGGAACGAATCGGCGTGATCGCGGGTGACCTCCAGGACGCGGAGTCCATGAAGGCGGCCAAGGACCTGTTCGGCGGCCTGGGCGTCACCAGCCTTGACTGCCGGCAGGACGGCATGGCGCTGGGCGAGGGCGCGCGCGAGAGCTGGCTCCTGAACTCCACCATCCAAGGCCTTGAAGACGCTGATGTCGTGCTTTTGGTGGGAACCAACCCGCGGCTTGAGGCCCCGGTGCTGAATGCGCGCCTGCGCAAGCGCTGGATGGCCGGAGCGCTGCAGATTGGCGTCATCGGCGAGGCGGCGGACCTGACCTATGACTACGAACACCTAGGCGCGGGCCCGGCGTCACTGACAGGGCTGGCCAAGTCGAAGGGCGGGTTCCTGGAGGCGTTGAGGGCGGCCAAGGCGCCGGCGATCATCGTCGGGGCCGGCGCCTTGACCCGCGCCGACAGCGCTGCGGTGCTCGCGGCCGCGGCGGGCGTGGCCAAGACCTACGGCATGACCTGGAACGTCCTGCATACGGCGGCCAGCCGGGTCGGCGGCCTGGACCTGGGCTTCGTGCCGGGCGAGGGCGGACGGACGGCCGCGCAGCTGGCGGCCAAGGGCGGGGCGGACGTGCTTGTCCTGCTCGGCGCCGACGAGATCGACGTGACGCAATCCGACGCCTTCGTGGTCTACCTGGGCACCCACGGCGACGCCGGGGCCCACCGCGCCGACGTGATCCTGCCGGGCGCTGCCTACACCGAGAAGAACGGCCTCTACGTCAACACCGAGGGGCGCGTGCAACTGGCGGCGCGCGCGGTCTTCCCCAAGGGCGAGGCCAAGGAGGACTGGGCGATCCTGCGGGCGCTCAGCGAACGGCTCGGCGCGCCGCTGCCGTACGACACGCTGGACGAGCTGCGGAAGCGGCTGATCGCCGACCACCCGACCTTCGGCCGAATCGACTATGTGGCGTCCGCGCCTGCCGGGCTCGACCTGGGCGTCCTGGGCGCGAAGGGCGCGGTGACCGATGCGCCGTTCGCCAGCGGGCTGGGCAACTTCTACCTGAGCAACCCCATCGCGCGGGCCAGCGTGACGATGGCCGAGTGCGCCGCCCTCGCCGCGAGCGCGACCCAGATGGCGGCGGAGTAGGGCGATGACCGATCC
>JANPKX010000124.1:0-3397 GCA_031426235.1 Alphaproteobacteria bacterium
GCCGGGCGAAACGTTCACCTGACTGGCCTTGTAGGTCAGCCCGTTCTCGCGCTGGAACTTGGCGACGATCGCCTCCTTCAACTCCGGGATGCCGTCGACATTGGTGTACTTGGTCTTGCCGTCACGGATGGCCTTGATCGCGGCGTCCTTGATATTGTCCGGCGTGTCGAAATCGGGCTCGCCCGCGGCCAGACCGATGACGTTCTTGCCCTGAGCCTTGAGTTCGCGGGCTTTCGCATCCGCCGCCAGGGTGGCGGACGGCTTCACACGGGCAAGCGCGGCGGATTCCAGGAAGGACATGGCGCGGGTGGCTCCCAGCAGAGGTTGAACGCGCGCGGGTTTAGCCCATGCTGCGATGCATTCAAACCGCTGAGACCCCGGCGTCAGACGAAGCTGGAACTGTCGATATCCGCCAGGCTGCGTCCCACGAGGATCACGGCGGCGTCGATGGTATTCGCCGGCCCGATATCGGCGAAGACGACAACGTCGGCGCCAACCTGAACGGCGACCACCTCCGAGGCTCCTGCCCCGATCCGGGCCTGAGCGGCGGACACCGCGCTCGCAAAGTCCGCAGCCGTGACCTCAACGTAGCCGGTCGCCGGCCCCCGCAGCTGGATGCGGTCCGCCGCGCCCCAGTCGAGAATGTAGTCCACGTCTGTCGCCGTGAGGCTCAAGGCGCTGTCGTCGAGCACGAAGACGTCGGCGCCCTGGCCGCCCGTCATGGTGTCCGCGCCCGCGCCGCCATCCAGGGTGTCGTTGCTGGGCCCGGCGATCAGCCGATCATTGCCGTCGTCTCCGCTGAGCAGATCCGCGCGATCGGTATCGGTGCTGGTGACCTCGATCAGGTCCGAGCCATCCCCGCCTCGCAGGGTTGTCGCGACAGCCGACGGCGCCGTGAGCGTGTCGTCGCCGCCCTCGCCGAGGACCATGCCGCCCCCGCTCAGGATATCGTTGCCGAGGTTGCCGTTGATGAAATCCGCACCCCCAGCGCCTGCGATGGAATCGGCCCCCTGGCCTCCGAGCAAGGTGTCGGAGCCGGTCGAGCCGCCCAGGGTGTCGTCGCCCTTGTTTCCCTGGGCGAAGTTGCCGCCCAGCCCTTCGTTGGCGGCGTTGCGGAAGCTGACCCGGTCGTTGTCCTGACCGCCGTAGACGGTGTTGGACCCGCCGCTCGCGGTGATCGTGTCGTCGCCCTGATTGCCCTGGATGAGCCAGCTGCCCTTGGCCTCGTAGATGTTGCCGCCGGGGCCTCCGTAGGCGGCGCCGGGCCTGGAGTTCGCCAGCGGGTTCAGGTTGTTGTTCGCGACCGCGCCGATGATCAGTATGGATTCGTCGGCGTAGCGGAAGTTGGGGTCGTCCAGACGCAGTAACTGCCGGACCACTTGGCCGAACAGCACGGTTCGACCGGCGATCGTGATGGCGATCGTCACCTCATCCCGGAAGACCACCGTCGTTTGCGAGGCGGTCCCGGACCGTACGAGAATGATGTCGGCCGCACTGATCCGCTGGGCTTCCGCCGCCGTGATCGTCTCGAAGTCGTAAAGGGCCACGCTGTCCCTGCGTCGTGTTCAGACGAAACTCGCAGATGAGATATCCGCCAGCGTCCGGCCCACCAGAATGACGGCCTGATCGATGGTGTTGCCGGCCCCGCCATCCGTGAACACGATCACGTCTGTCCCGACCTGCACGGAGACAACCTCGACAACGCCGCCGGCGAATTGCCCGTTGGCCGTGCTGATCGCCGCGGCCAGGTCGATCGCGGTGACCTCGTTGTAGCCGGGCGCGCCGGCCACCCGCAGTTGGAGGCGGTCGTTGCTCGACCAGTCGAGGATACGGTCGAAGTCCTGGCTGAACAGCCGGGGATCCGTCGAGGACGTCAGCACGAAGAGGTCTGCGCCGGCATCGCCCGTCAGGGTGTCCGCACCCAGGCCGCCGTCCAGCGTGTCCGCGTCGCTGCCGCCGACAAGCCGGTCCTGGCCCGCGCCGCCCCGCAATACGTTGGCCCCGTTACGCGCATTCAGTTGATCGTTGCCGTCGTCGCCATTCAGGATATCGCCGGCCGCGGCGTTTCCGGCCGGTGAGGTCAGGGTGTCGTTGCCGCCTCCGCCGGACACCGTGTCGGATCCGATCCCGACGGTGACATTGTCCGCGCCTTCGCCCCCGAAGATCACCGCGCCCATCCCGCCGCGAACGGTGATCTGATCATCCCCATCGCCGCCGTTGAGAGTCGAGGCCTGGTTCAAGACGTTGGTGATCGTATCGTCGCCGCCTTCGCCGAGAAGCGTCCCGCCGCCGGTCAGGACATCGTTTCCGAGGTTGCCATTGATGAAGTCGCCGCCACCGTCGCCGCCGTTGATGGTGTCGTTTCCCTGGCCGCCCAGCAGGGTGTCGGGGTTGAAGTTGCCCTCGATCTGGTCGTCGCCCTTGTTGCCCTGGGCGAAGTTGAAGCCGGCGCTGGGGCTGAATCCCCCGGTGAACCGGATGCGGTCATTATCCTGGCCGCCATAGACCGTGTTGTGGCCGCCCTGCAGGTCGATCAGATCCGCCCCGGAGTTACCCTGGACGAGCCAGGAACCATTGCCCTGATAGGTGTCGTCCCCGGCACCGCCATAAACGGCGCCGGACCTCAGCGTGCCGGTGGGCGCGAGACTCCCCGTGTTGTTCGACGCGTTGCCGATCGTGAGGATCGAGGTGTCTGGATAGATGATCCGCGAGCTTGTGGTCGGCGAGGGGTTGAACCCGCTTCCGAAGATGACCGTTCGGCTGCCAATCGTGATCGACAAGGTCAGGTCGGCATTGAACACCACGGTGGTTTCTGCGGCCGTACCCTCCGCCACGGTGACGCGATCCGCCGCCGTCAGCGTCAAGGCCGTTGCGGCGTTGATGTTCTCGAACTCGAAAGTCGCCACCCGAACCCCCCTCTACGCTCCCGCTAAAGGTCTCGGGTTACGCGCTACTCGAACAGTTAAGCTGCAAGGCTTACCAGAACCGCCGACCGGCGCCAGCGCCACGGTCGTGCTTGACCCGGCAATCTGAACACGCGACCCCTGCGCCCGATGCGCCGCCTCTTTGACTTCGTTTCTAATCTCGACGCCCAGGCGTGGCGGATGCTGGCGGTCTCGTTCGTGCTGTTTGGCGGCGTGGGCGTGGTGTTCGTCTTTGGCGCGCAGGCTCTGGGGATCGACAGCGAGCGGACGCTGGAAGGATGGCTGGGTGCGGCGCGCGGACCTTGGTCGTTGCCGGCGGCTGTGGCGGCCTTCGCGGCGCTGGCGTTTGTGGGCACGCCTCAGATCGTGCTGATCGCGGCGGCCGTCGTCACGTTTGGACCCCTATTGGGATCAGCCTACAGTTGGATCGGCACCATGGTCTCTGCGCTGGTGGGGTTCCAGGTCGGCCGGGC
>JANPKX010000125.1:0-1598 GCA_031426235.1 Alphaproteobacteria bacterium
AGGTGCTGGCCAGCGAGACGGCCCGGGTCAGGGCGCAGACGCGGTCGCCCGCCTGCCAGCGCCCGGCGGGCTTGACCACCACGCCCGCGACCTCCAGACCCATGGTGGCCGATGAGCCGGGTGGCGGGGGATAGCCGCCCATCCGCTGCAGGATGTCCGGCCGGTTGACGCCCGCGGCGTGGACCCGGATCAGGATCTGGCCCGGGCCGGGCTCAGGAATGGGCGCCTGGGCGGGGTGGAGGGCCGAGGCCGGGCCCTTGCCGCCCTCGATGGCGACCACCGTCATGGTCTCGGCTTCGATCGGGCTCATCGGGTGGTTCCTGAAACTTGCATGGCGCGGCGTTGCGCGTTCAGATACCCCGGCGGTCGGGGCACGCATAGGGAGGGTTCGTCATGGATGAACCGGCTGAGGTCCGGGTGGGGCGCGGTCAGCGCCTGCTGGACGCGGTTCGGGAGGATCTGGAGCTGTTCGGCGTGTCGGAACTGGAGGAGCGGCTGGAGGTGCTGGCCTCGGAAGTCGCCCGGGTCCGGGCGCAGATCGACCGCAAGCGGTCCGGCCGCGCCGCCGCGGACGCCCTGTTCTCGCCGCCGCCCGGCTGACTTCGCCTTGGCATGCAGGTTGCAGACCGGCCGATCAGATCGGCGTTCAGCCTGTGGCAACCAAACGTAGCTTAGAGTTGAGATGATGCAGGACACAAAGAGCCCCGACTGGCGCGACGACGTCATCCAGGATTTCGCGCGCTCGGAGCTTTTCGAGCGCACGTTTCAGGAGGGCATGGAACTGGTCGAGGAGACCGCCGGCTATCTGGACGGCGAGGGCCGGCAGGAAAGCAAGCTGTTGTCGCGCAACGCCGCCTTGGCCTATGCGGGCGCCAGCATGCGGCTGACCACGCGTCTGATGCAGGTGGCCTCGTGGCTGCTCGTGCAACGGGCCGTTCGCGAGGGCGACATGGCGCCGGCGTCGGCCTGCGAGGAGCGCTATCGGCTGAATTCCGACGCGATCGCCCGCGGCGAGCCGGAGCCGGCGAATGCCGACCTGCCCGGCGGCCTCTCCCGCCTGGCCGACCGCGCCGAGCGGCTCTACGACCGGGTCCGCCATCTGGACACACGGATGTACGTGGAACATCAGGACGTCGAGCCGGCCAACGCCGTCCGCAGCCACATCGACCGCCTGCGGAGCGCGTTCGGAAGCTAGGCGGGCTACTTGCGGGTGAAGGCGCCGAACTTGGCGTTGAAGCGCGAGACGCGGCCCGCGCGGTCCAGCATCTGGTGGCCGCCGCCCGTCCAGGCCGGGTGAGTCTTAGGATCGATATCCAGGTTCAGCGTATCGCCCGGCTTCCCGTAGGTGGAGCGGGTCTGATAGGTCGTGCCGTCGGTCATCACCACATTGATGAAGTGGTAGTCCGGGTGCGTGTCTTGTTTCATCGCGCGGTCGCCTGACGTAAAGGATCGGCCAAATTGGGCCGCCCGCCGGTAAGGGCGGCAAATTGGAAGCCGCGCGTATAGAGAAACGCCGGCGTGAACGCAAGGTGCGACGCCGATGAGTGAGCCGGGCTCCGAGACCTCCATGCCCGGCCGCCCCTCTACGGGCCAGGCGC
>JANPKX010000126.1:0-4465 GCA_031426235.1 Alphaproteobacteria bacterium
GAACCTGCAAGGGCTGGTGATGTTCGGCCTCTATGCGACGGGCATCTTGAGCGCGCTAGGCGTCTCGTTCCTGATCCGCCGGGTGTTCTGGCGTGGGGCCGTTGAGCCGTTCCTGATGGAGCTGCCGACCTACAAGCTGCCGTCGGCCGAGAACGTGGCGCGCAACCTGCTGCTGCGGGCGCAGATCTTCATCTCCCGGGCCGGACGGATCATCCTGCCGCTGATGGTGCTGGTGTGGTTCCTGTCGACCTTCCCGGGGCCGCCCGTCGGCGCCACGGGTCCTGCGATCGACTACAGTTTCGCCGGTCTGATCGGCCATGCCATCCAGCCGCTGTTCGCGCCGATCGGGTTCAACTGGCAGATGGTGGTGGCCCTGATCCCGGGCTTCGCGGCGCGTGAGGTCGCCGTGGCGGCCCTGGGCACCGTCTATGCCGTCGGCGACGCCGAGGCCAACGTCGGCGCTCTGGGCGCGAGGCTCGCCCAGCAGTGGTCGCTGGCGACCGGCCTGTCGTTCCTGGCCTGGTACATCTTCGCGCCCCAGTGCGCCGCCACTCTGGGCGTCGTCAAGCGCGAGACCAACTCCTGGGCCTGGACCGGGGTCATGTTCGTCTACATGACCGCCCTGGCCTATCTGACCTCCTTCGTCGTCTACCACACGGCGGTGGCGCTGGGGGCCGGCTGACATTCGCGCGTCGGTTGAATTAACCTTGCCTTTGCCGTGCACCTTAACCCGACCGTAAACCCAAGGGTGCAAGCCTTGCGTCATCATGCAAAACACGCACGAAATCGCCCCTGACGTCGCCCAAGGCAAGAAGCCGATCCGGGTCAAGCCGACCCTGTGCAAGCACGTCCGCAAGGCCCTCCTATCGCTCGGCGGCGAAGCGCACCGATCGATGGTGATCGAACAGGTGGCCCGCAACCTGGGTCACGATGTCCGGCAGATCCCGGAAGAACTGGAGCAGCAGGTCATCGTCTCGTTCGAGGCGACCTGGCGCGACGAGCGCAAGCGCGCCGCGTTCGGCTTCCACCTCCCCTTCGGCGAAGGCTCCCACCGCTGGGGGATCGCGCGGGAAGACCTTTTCGCCTAGCCGAGGCCCGCGGGCGGCGCGCCCTCGCCCGACAGCTGTCCAGCCGCGGCCTGAAGCCGCGCGAGCAGACGCTTGAGCAGGCTGACATCCTCGGGCGCCAGCCCGGCGATCAGGGCCGCTTCGTAGGCCAGCGCCAGCGGCGCGATCTCGGCGTAGAGCTCACGCCCGGCAGGCGTCAGGTTCAGCACGTGGCTGCGGCCATCGGCCTTGTTCTGCGACCGCTCGACCAGGCGGCGCCGGACCAGACCCTCGGCGGCGCGGCTGACCGTCACCTTGTCCATGACCGTGCGGGTGACAATCTGCACCGGCGACGCCCCGCCCACTTCAGCCAGCACGCAGATCAGCCGCCATTGCGGGATCGTCAGCCCAAAGCGGTCCTCGTAGGCCCGCGCGATCAGGCCCGATACGGCGTTCGACGCCACCGAGAGCCGATAGGGCAGGTAGCTGTCGAGCTGTAGGCCTCGGTCGGCGGCGCCCCCGTCCGGCCTGCGGCTCATGCCGCGCCGACAACCTGCTCGATGGCGCCGAAGATCGTGTGGCGCCGGGCGTCGACCATCTCGATCCGCACCGTGTCGCCGGCCTTCAGGAACGGCGTGGACGGCTGGCCGTCGCGGATCGTCTCGACCGTGCGCACCTCCGCCAGGCAGGAGTAGCCGACGCCACCCTGCCCGATCGGCTGGCCCGGGCCGCCGTCGGCGCCCCGATTGGACACCGTGCCCGACCCGATGATCGTGCCGGCCGCCAGGGCGCGGGTCTTGGCCGCGTGCGCGATCAGGGTTCCGAAGTCGAAGGTCATGTCGATGCCGGCGTCGGCCTCGCCCAACGGCTTACCGTTGAGCTGGACCCACAGCGGGCCGTGCAGTCTTCCGTCCTTCCACCCGGCCAGGGCGTCCGGCGTCACCGCCACCGGTGAGAAGGCCGAGGCGGGCTTGGATTGGAAGAAACCGAAGTTCTTGCCGAGTTCGCCAGGGATCAGGTTCCGCAGCGAGACGTCGTTACACAGCATCACCAGCCGGATGGCCGCCAGCGCCTCATCCCGGCTAGCCCCCATCGGCACGTCCCCAGTCACGACGGCGATCTCGCCCTCCATGTCACAGCCCCAGGCCTCGTCGACCAAGGGGATGGCGTCGCGCGGGGCCAAAAAACCGTCAGACCCGCCCTGGTACATCAGCGGGTCGGTCCAGAAGCTGGCGGGCATCTCCGCGCTCCGCGCCTGCCGGACCAGCGCGACATGGTTCACATAGGCCGAGCCGTCGGCCCACTGGTAGGCGCGTGGCAGGGGGCTGGCGGCCTCGTGCTCGTGGAACCGCGCCTTGGGCACCGAGCCGTGCTCCAGGCTCTCGGCCAGGCCCCGCAGCTCAGGCTCGCAGACATCCCAGTCGTCCAGCGCGTCCTGCAGGGTGAAGGCGATCCGGTCCGCCGGCGAGTACCAGGCCAGGTCGTTGGAGACCACGACAAGGCGGCCGTCGCGGCCCCCCTTCAACGACGCCAGCTTCATGTGTTCTCCCCTATGCCGGCCGCGGGATGGAGCGGGTGCGTTTCACCCCGCCCTCGTAGGCCCGTGGCTCGAAGACCGTGACTTCGACCCGGATGTCGCCGCCAGACTCACCCTCCCACAGATATGTCCGTTCGAAACAGACATCGCGCCCACCCGGCGAGATTCCTTCGTAGGTGTCGCCCCAGGGCAGGTGCTTGGCGAGCTGGCGCCACTCGAGAGTGACCGCGCGGTCGAGTTCGTCCTCAGCGGCTGCGGCCAGGTCATCGACGAGGTCCGCCACCGTCAGATCCGGACGCCTTGCGGCGCCGTGAACGCCGAGGCTTCGGCATCGCCGGTGTTGACCACCTCGGAGGGTTCGAAGATCAGCACCTCGGCCTCCTCTTCGGACGCAGTCCGGTGTTCGACGCCGCGCGGCACGACCACCATCTGCCCTGCCCCCAGCTCCACGACGTGGTCGCGAAACTCCACCCGAAACCGGCCCCGGAACACCAGGAACATCTCATCCGCGTCGGGGTGGCGATGCCAGGGAAACACGCCCTTGGTCTTCACCAGGCGTACGTCCTGGCCGTTCATCTGGGCGGCGATCCGCGGCCGCCAAGGCTCGGTGAAGCTAGCGAACCCTTCGGCCAGATCAATCGCCTCTGGCGGGCTCATGCGCCCTTCCAGCTGTCGACATAGGCGGGATTCTCCACCGCCGAGGCCGCTTCGCCGACGTCCAGCGGATCGCGGGTGTCGATCATCACGGCGTACTCGTCCGTGGCCGCCTTGGCCTGGATCAACATCGACTTCAGCGCCTTGGGATGGGGCCCGTGGGTGAACCCTGAGGGGTGGAAGGTCATCATGCCTGCCTCGATGTGGTCTCGGCTGAAGAAGTCGCCGGCATGGTAGAACAACACCTCGTCGTAGTCGTCGTTGTTGTGGAAGAACGGGACCTTGAGCGCGCCCGGGTCGGTCTCGAAGGGGCGCGGGGCGAAGGTGCAGACCACGAACCGGTCGCTGACGAACGTCGAATGCACCGACGGCGGCAGATGGTAGCGGTGGCTGACCACGGGACGGATATCCCGCACGTTCAGGCGCACAGGCGACAGGTCGCCATGCCAGCCCACGGCGTCCAGCGGGTTGTAGTCATAGGTCACGACAGAGACCTGACCGCGCTTTTTGATCTCGATGCGGTACTCGCCGGGGACGTCCTGGTGCGCGCGGAACGGCGCGTCCATGGCCGGCGTGTCCAGGATCGCCGGGTCGAACTGGGCGTGCGGCCCCATCAGGCCCCGATCCGGCAGCTTGTAGTGGGTGTTGGTGGCCTCGATCATCAGGATCGCCGCAGGCGTGCCGGGCATCAGTCTCCAGAGCGTGCCCCGCGGCAGGTAGAGGTAGTCGCCGGCGCGCCATGACAGCCGGCCATAGTCACAGAACAACTCGCCCTCGCCCTGGTGAATGAACAGGAGCAGGTCGCCGTCGGCATTGCGGGCCAGGGCGGGCATGGCCTCGGCCAGCTTCCAGAACCGCACCTCGATAGACTTGTTGTGCAGCACGACCCCGGCCGCCCACGGCGACGGCTCGGCAGCGTTCAGCCTGGCCAGATCGAACGCTCGAGGCCGCAGGGGACCCTCGAAACTGGTCCAGCCCGTCGGCGGCCGGCGATGGTGCAGGAAGGCGGCGGGGCCAAAGAACCCCTCTTTGGAGATTTCACGCTCATAAGTGCCTTCCGGCATGTCGGCGTGGGCCTGGCGGGAGTGAGTCCCCTCCGCGCCGCGCACCGGTATCCAGTTACCCTTGGCCATGCCGAGCCTCCTGCGGTCAGGCCGACGCCGGCAGGACCCCGCGTCGGATCTGATCCAGTTCTATGGACTCGAACAAGGCCTTGAAGTTGCCCTCG
>JANPKX010000127.1:0-9175 GCA_031426235.1 Alphaproteobacteria bacterium
GTCTCGCCGGCCACGGTGGGCACGCCCACGCAGTTGCCGTAGCCGCCGATGCCGGAGACCACGCCGGAGACCAGGCGCTTGGTCTTGGGGTGGCTGGGGTCGCCAAACCGCAGGGCGTTGAGCAAGGCGATCGGTCGTGCGCCCATGGTGAAGACGTCGCGCATGATCCCGCCGACGCCGGTCGCCGCCCCCTGGTAAGGCTCGATGAACGAGGGGTGGTTGTGGCTCTCCATCTTGAAGATGCAGGCGTCGCCATCGCCAATGTCGATCACGCCGGCGTTTTCCCCCGGTCCGCAGATCACGCGCGGACCCGTCGTGGGAAATTTGCCGAGATGGATCTTGCTGGATTTGTAGCTACAGTGTTCGGACCACATCACCGAGAAGACGCCCAGCTCGACGTCGTTCGGCTCCCGGTTCAGGCGCCGCACGATGAGGTCGTATTCCTCGGGCTTGAGCCCGTAGTCGGCAGCCTTCTCGGCCAGGGTCTTCGCGGGCTTGGCGCTCATGGGGCGCCTTCTAGACGGACTCTGCGTCCAGCGCGATAGGGGCCCGGGCGAGGCGCGAAGCGGGATACTGGGCGCGCCGGAATCGCTCAGGTCGCCGAATGCGAGAGTGGCGCCTGCGACAATTCGCCCATGGGGTGTTCGGCGTTTGCAGCGTTCTGCGGATGGCGCAGTTAAGCTTCACCAAAAGAGGCGCCGGCGCGCCCAAACGAGGACGGGTTCATGAAAGCAATGGCTTTGGCCGCGGGGGCGGCTCTGGCACTGGTGGCGGGGACGGCGGGGGCGACCACGTTGTCCACCAGCGAGCTCTTCAATCGTGACGTCCGCGAAAACATTCGGCAAGCGTCAGACCCCTCAATTTGGGCAATGCTGATCGCAGGCTTCGGCGGGGCTGGCGTCGTCGTCCGTCGTCGCCGCGAAGAGCGGCGCTATCGGCTGGTCGAAGCCACGCCGCAAGGGGTGACGCTGGAAGAAGAGTTCGTGGCTCCCGACGACACCAGCGCATTCTGCCGGGCTTCGAGCGTGGCGTCCGGCGAGTTTCAGCTCTGGCGCGGGGATACGCTCGTCCGGGGCTGAAGGGCTTACCGCGTCTGACCCCCGTCGACGGGTACGACGGCGCCGGTCATGAAGCTGGCGCGCGAGCTCATCAAGAAGGCCGCGACGCCGCCGATCTCTTCTGGCGTGCCGTAGCGATTGAGCGGCACCTCGCGGCGGATCCAGCGCGCCCAGTTGTCCGCGCGCGGCCCCTTGGAGTTGGCTTCCCAGGTTCCGCCCGGAAAAATGATGTTGCCCGGCGCAATGGCGTTGACCCGGACATTGCTGGCGCCGGCGATGCGCGCCAACTCCTTCGTCAAATGGTTCATGGCGGCCTTCGACGTGCCATAGGTCAGCGCCGTTCCCAGCGCGCCCAACCCGGCGATCGAACTGATCAACAGCAGCGAGCCCTCGCCGCGCGGCGTCATGCGGCGCAGGCAGGCCCGCGACAGCCGCCAGGCTGAGTCCAGGTTTTGAGTGAAGCCGGCATCCCAGATCTCGTCGTCGACCTCGAACCCCGGCGGGCAGGGATAGAGGCCCACGTTGGCGACGGCGCCGAAGATGGGTCCCAACTCGGCCTCGGTGCGCGCGACGGCGGCCTCGATCACCGTGGTGTCGCGCATGTCGCCAGCGATCGCGAGCAGGCGCTCGGGCCCGTAGATCGTCGCCAGCCGGTCGCGCTCGGCTTCCAGGGCCTGGGCGCCACGCGCCGTGATCGCCAACTTCGCGCCTTCCGCCAGGCATGCCTCGACGATGCCGAGCCCGATGCCCCGGCTCGCGCCGGCGATGAAGATGACCTTGCCGTCGAGACCCAGGTGCATGTCGCGTGTTCTCCTCATGCGATCTTAGCCGGCATCGCGCGTGAACCGAAGCGCCAGGGTCGCGGGGGACGCCCGGTCTATTGCGTCAGGTCGATCCCCATGGGCAGCATAGCGCGAGACGGACGGGGCGGGGCATGCGCAGGCACATTCTGGCGGGCATTGTGGCGGCAGCGCTGATGGCGGGGCCGGGGGTGGCGGCGCCGTCCGTGGGCAAGCTGAAGGCCGAGGCTGCAGCGAAGGTCGAAGCCCAGGCCAAGCTGGCCCAACAGATCACCGACACGGTCTTCAGTTTCGGGGAACTCGGATACCAGGAGGTCGAGACCTCAAGATACCTGACCGACCTTCTGGAGAAGAACGGCTTCACCATCACCCGGGGCCTGTCCGGGATGCCCACAGCCTGGACAGCGACCTGGGGTTCCGGCGGGCCGGTGATCGGGTTCGGCAGCGACATCGACGGCATCCCCAAGGCGTCCCAGATGCCCGGCGTGGCCTATCGCAAGCCGATGATCGCCGGGGCGCCCGGCCACGGCGAGGGGCACAACTCGGGCCAGGCCGTAAACATCCTGGCGGCGCTCGCGCTCAAGGACATCATGACCCGCGAGAAGATCCCGGGGACGCTTATGCTCTGGCCCGGCGTCGCCGAGGAGCTGTTGGGCGCGAAGGCTTATTTCGTGCGCGACGGCCTGTTTAAGGGCGTGGATGCGGTCATCTTTACCCACGTGGGCGACAACCTGCAGACCGGTTGGGGCCGGGCGCTGGGCACCGGGATGGTCTCGGTCGAGTACACGTTCAGCGGTGAGTCCGCGCACTCGGCCGGCGCGCCCTGGCGGGGGAAAAGCGCGCTGGATGCGGTCGAGCTGATGAACATGGGCTGGAACATGCGCCGCGAGCACCTGCGGCCGGTCCAGCGCTCGCACTACGTCATCTCCGACGGAGGCGACCAGCCCAATGTCGTGCCGTCGAAGGCGAGCGTCTGGTACTTCTTCCGCGAGATCGACTTCGACAACATCGCCAAGAACTACGCCATCGGCAACCGGATCGCCGATGCTGCGGCGGCGATGACCGACACCACCGTCACCCGCCGCGTGGTCGGCGCCGCGGCGCCTCGGCACTTCAACAAGCCCATCGCCCTGGCCATGAAGGCGAATATCGACAAGGTCGGGCTGCCGACCTGGACGGCGGACGAACAGACCTTCGCCCGCGCGGTGCAGAAGCTGGTCAGCGGGGACCAGGATGGCCTGGCGACCAAGCTGAAAGGCCTGGGCGAGCCGACCGAACCCCCCGTGAGCGGCGGGTCGGACGACATCGGCGACGTGTCCTGGGCGACGCCGACCGTGGTGCTCAACTATCCCTCCAACATCCCCAACCTGCCGGGGCACAATTGGGCCAATGCCATCTCGATGGCCACGCCGGTGGCGCACAAGGGTGTTGTCGCGGGGGGCAAGGTGGTCGCGATGACGGCGTTGGACCTGCTGCTGGACCCCAGGCTGCTGCCGGCGGCCAAGCGCTACTTCGAGACCGAGCAGCCCAAGGAAGGCAAGTACGCGCCCGTCCTGACGGCGACGGATAAGCCAGTTATCGAGCGCAACCGCGACATCATGGCCGAGTTCCGGCCCCAGATGGCGCCGCTCTACTATGACGCCGCCAAGTACCCCACGTATCTGGACCAGCTGGGCGTCAAGTTCCCTGAGCTGGAGCCGCCCAAGCCGTGATCCTCAACCCCAGGGGGGTTCCGGCTCGCCGCGCAGTATCGCCAGCGACTGGGCCGCCAGGGCGGGCGTACCGTTGATCGCCTCGCGCTCGGTGGCCGCGGTCCCCGCCAGCACGCGGCGATAGACGCCCTGGCTGATCGAGGCGAGGCGGAAAATGCCGAACGCCATGTAGAAGGCCCAGTCGTAGATGTCCGCGCGCCCGGTACGGCGGCAATAGGCGGCAACATACTCCGCTTCCGTGGGGATCCCGCTGGACGCCAGGTCGACACCGTCCAAGCTGCCCCAGCCCGGCGAGTGGCTGCGCCAGATGAAGGCGTTGTACCCAATGTCCGCCAGGGGATGGCCGATCGTCGAGAGCTCCCAGTCCAGCACCGCAATGATGCGCGGCTCGGTCGGGTGGTACATGACGTTCTCGAGCCGGTAGTCGCCGTGGGCGATCGAGACCGACTGGTCGGCGGGGATGCGGGCCGGCAGCTCGGCGATCAAGGCGTCCATCGCCGGGATGCTCTGGCTCTCGGCATCGCGGTATTGGCGCGTCCAGCGGGCGACCTGGCGCTCGAAATAGTTGCCGGGGCGACCGTAGTCTCCCAGGCCTACCGCCTCGAAGTCGACCTGGTGCAGCTTGGCGAGGGTCGCGTTGAGGTCATCGTAGATCGCGGCGCGTTCCGCCGGCGGCTGGTCGGGCAGGGCGGCGTCACGGAAGATGCGGCCTTCGAGATAGTCCATGACGTAGAAGCTGGTGCCGATGACCGTAGGATCATCGCAGAGGGCGCGCATGACCGGCACGGGGATGTGGCCGGCCAGCGCCTTCATCGCCCGGTACTCCCGGTCCACCTGATGGGCGCTGGAGAGCAGCTGGCCGGGCGGCTTCTTGCGCAGAACATAGCGATGACCGTCGCCGGCGGTCAGTAGGAAGGTGGGGTTCGATGCGCCGCCCTGGAACTGCTGGACCCGGAGCGGCGGGACGTACCCGTCGACCGCTTCCGTCATCCAAGCCGCCAGCTTCGCCTCGTCGAACCGATGAGCGGGCACGACGTCGCGGACGGGAGGCTGAGAAGAAGTGGGCTCGGTCATGCCCCCATGCTCAACGGCGAGGCCTTGCGGTCAACCCTGTCGCTGCGGAAGTGGCGGGAGGTCCAGGTGGGCGGGACCTGGACCTCCCGCGGGAGCGCCCCGGGCAAAAATGGCTCGTCTTTGCAGGCGGAAGCGCTCCTGACTCCCTAGACCGTCAGGCCGTCAAACGCTTGCGGGTGCGCACGGCCGCACCCGCCAGACCGAACCCCATGATCATCATCGCCCAACTCGCCGGCTCCGGAACACCCGGGGTTGGCGTGAAGGTGGTGATCACCAGCTGTGAGGCATCGTCATTGCCGGCCACCGCCTGCAGGAAGCCGGAGCCGCGCAAACCGTTCGAGAAGTCGACGTAGATCAAGGCGCCGATCAGGTCGCTGCCCAGGATGGTCGGCGTGGGCGCCGCCGGGTCGGCGGGATCGACGTCCAGAAGCCACTGGAACGTCTTGCCGACGCCGAAGTTGGTGAAGTTCATCGAGAAGAACGTCGCGCCATCCGCCACGCTGACCGGCCCGACCAACCCGGTGGTGACATCGCTGCCGCCGACGGGCGTAAAGGGTGTGCCGGCTGTTCCGTTGCCTGGCGCACCGCCCGTCACCGGATCGAACACATAGGGCGTGCCGGCGAGGTTGAAGCCGAACGATAGTATGGACTCCCCAGCGGTTGAGTTGTTGGTGATCGAGTAGGGCTGAGTGAAGGTGTCCCCATCTATCAGAAAGAAGAGATTGCCGTCGGCCTGAGCCGGCGGCGCCATCGCCATGACGCAGGCCGCGAGGCCGGCCACAGCCGTGATTTTCCCAAACATCATAAGTGCAGCTCCGAATGGAACGAGTTGATGGGCTGCACCCCCCGGCGAGTTGCCCCGCAAGGCAGAGCTAAACTTATGGTGTAGCTAATGTAAACCCTGAATAGAGCTGTGCTCGCGTTTTTGGTGTAGGCGAGCCGTCTCCGCGCTACGCGCTGGCCAGGGCGCTCTGAAACAGAGCGGCGCCGTCCGCCGAACCCAGCTCGGCCTCGAAAGCGCGGTCGGGGTGGGGCATCAAGCCCAGAACATTGCCCTCGCGATTGACGATGCCGGCGATCGCGCGGGCGGAACCGTTGGGATTGTCCCGGTAGCGGAACACGACCTGGCCCTCGCCCTCCAGCCGGTCGAGGGTCGCCGCGTCCGCGAAGAAGTTCCCCTCGCCGTTGCCGACGGTCATGGTGACCTGACGGCGGCCCGCATAGCCCGCGGTGAAGCGCGTTTGGCCGTTGGTGACGTCCAGATCGACGGCCTTGCAGACGTACTTCAACCTCTCGTTGCGCAGGAGGGCGCCGGGCAGCATCCCGGCCTCGCACAGCACCTGGAACCCGTTGCAGATACCAACAATGGTGACACCGCGCCCGGCCGCCGCCTTGACCTCGGTCATGATCGGCGACAGCGACGCCATCGCCCCGCAGCGCAGGTAGTCGCCATAGGAGAAGCCGCCGGGTAGCACGATCAGGTCCACAGCCGTGGGCAGGGCGGTGTCGCCGTGCCAGACCATGTCGACGCGCGCGCCGGTGGAACGCTCGATCGCCACCTTGCAGTCGCGGTCGCAGTTGGAGCCGGGGAAGACGATGACGGCGGCTTTCATGCACATTCGTCCAGGACTGGAGTGACGACGTCCGCGTCGGGCGCCGGGAAGGGCTGGCGGAAGGTGAAGGCTTCCAGCGTCGAACCGCACCGGGCGAGCCGATCAACGCGCGCCAGACCCTCGGCGGGCGCAGGCCGGTGGCCTGCGCGAACCCACCAGAGCGCCATGTAGGTCTCCATCGGCTCGAACCACCCGCGCCGGCGGCGCATGATGCCGCGGTGGTCGGTGCGATAGACGAAGGCCGCCAGGGCGTCGAGGTCGGTCCAGGTGGACATGTTGATCGCCAGCAGCGGGTCGTCGGGCACGGGCTGCAGGTCGGTGGCGTTGTTGCCATCGCCGATCAGGCGCCAGACGAAGCCGGGGGACGCATCGGCGATGGCGTTAATGCGATCCAGGTTGAGCTTGAAGTCCGCGATCTGCGGATCGTCGATCGGGGCCAGCAGGCGGCCGATATTCACCTGGGCGAGATGGAAGCGGCTCATTTGGGCGCTCCGGCCTTGAGGCTCTCGAGGTAGGCGGTAAGCTGCGCGTAACCCGCCGCGTCGCCATAGGGGCAGCCGCTGTTCGCCGCCGCCCCGGCCTGGGTCGACTGCATCAGGATCGCCGGGTGGCCGGGCGCGCCGGGCTCGGTGACCATGTAAGACACCCGCCCGTCGGTGCTGTTGTAGAATCGATAGGGCTCGCCCGGCTCCTTGCGGGCCGGCTTCAGCCCAGGTTGGGCCGTGAGCGCTGCGACCTGGGCGCCATAGGGCTTGGCGCAGTCGAGGGCGAGGTAGGCGTTCTGGACCGGCGCCTTGGGGGCGCAGGCGGCCAGCGACAGGAGGGTGGCGGCCAGCACGGCGCGCCCGCCGATCACGCCAGCTCCACGCGGTAGCTTTCGATCACGGTGTTGGCGAGCAGCTTGTCGCACATGGCCTGGACCTCGGCCTCAGCGGCAGCCGCGTCGGTGGCGGAGAGGTCGAACTCGATGGTCCGACCGACCCGCACATGGCTGACGTCGCCCCAGCCCAGGCCGTGCAGGGCCTGTTCAACCGCCTTGCCCTGCACGTCGAGGACGCCGGGCTTGAGGAACACATGGACCTTCGCACGCATCCTAGTGGAGGCCTCCCTGGATGACCGTGGGCATCTCTTTCATGATCCCGAGACGGCGGGTGATCTCGGTGTAGCTCTCGATGACATTGCCCAGGTCGCGCCGGAAGCGGTCTTTGTCGAGCTTTTCGTTGGTCTGGCTGTCCCACAGCCGGCAGCTGTCGGGGCTGATCTCGTCCGCCAGGAGGGTGCGGGCGAAGTCGTTCTCCCAGACCCTGCCGTACTCGACCTTGAAGTCCACCAGGGTGATGCCGACGCCGCCGAACAGCCCGGTCAGGAAGTCGTTGATCCTGAGGGTGATGGCCATCATGTCGTCGATCTCCTGGGTGGAGGCCCAGTTGAACGCGGTGATGTGCTCTTCCGAGACCATCGGGTCGTGCAGCTTGTCGTCCTTCAGGTAGAATTCGATGATCGAACGGGGCAGGGGCTGGCCCTCCGGAATCCCGTAGCGGGTCGACAGCGAGCCGGCGGCCACGTTGCGGCACACCACCTCCAGCGGGATGATCTCGACTTCCTTGATCAGCTGCTCGCGCAGGTTCAGCCGCTTGATGAAGTGGTTCTGAACGCCGATGCCGTTCAGCTTCGTCATGATGTATTCGCTGATCCGGTTGTTGATCACCCCCTTGCCCTCGAGGACCGCCTTCTTGGTGGCGTCAAAGGCGGTGGTGTCGTCCTTGAAGTACTGGATCAGGGTCCCAGGCTCGGGACCTTCGTAAAGGATCTTGGCCTTGCCCTCGTAGATCTTCTTACGGCGGGTCATCGTGTGGCCTTCGGCATGGTCAGGCCTTCTCCGGGGCGAGGATGGATCCAGGTCGGGAAACGAAAAACGCGCGCGTCTTGATTTCGCGCGCGGGGTCCGACTCGGCTGCTCGCCCTATTCAGGCGGAGCTATTTTAGCCAAGGCCGCCCCAGTGCGCAAACTCGGGCGCGGGTTCGGCTTTCCATTGCAGCCCCGTTCGGCGCACGATATGGGAACGCCCGCTTCGAGACGTTGACCCCCAGGACCCGATGACGACCTTTGACGACCGCGAACAGGCCTTCGAGCGCAAGTTCGCCCTCGACCAGGAGCAGGAGTTCAAGGCGCACGCCCGGCGCAACCGCGCCCTTGGCGAGTGGGCCGCAGGCTTGATGGGGCTTCAGGCGCCGCATGTGGCCGAATATGCCAAGGCGGTCGTCAAGTCCGACTTCGAGCTGCCCGGCGACGACGACGTTCTGCGCAAGGTGTTCGAGGACTTGAAGGGCGCCGGAGTGGATGTCTCCGAGAGCGCCGTCCGCATGAAGATGGCCGAACTGCTGGCCCAGGCTCGCGAAGGCGTGCGAGCGGGGAGCTGATCCCCATCACCGCTTGAGCTGAGCATCCAGGTATTTCCGGATCGCCGGTCCGTAGGGCGGCCGCATGGTCTTGAGCGGGCCATCCGCCTTGATCTGGCTGTAGATCGCCTTGCGGTGGCTGAATTCCCGAAATCCATCGATCCCGTGGTAGCTGCCCATGCCTGAGGGCCCGACGCCGCCGAAGGGCAGGTCTTCCTGGGCCACGTGGAAGACCACGTCGTTGACGGTCACGCCGCCGGCCGTGGTCGACGCCAGCACCTTCTCCTGCTCCGCGGCGTCCGCGCCGAAGTAGTACAGGCCCAACGGCCGATCCTTGCCGTTCACATAGGCGATCGCCTCGTCGAGCGTGCGGTAGCCCTTGACCGGCAGCACCGGGCCGAAGATTTCCTCCTGCATCACCTTCATGTCGTCGGTGGGATTGAGGATCAGGGTCGGGGCGATCTTGCGATGCGGCTGCTGCGACAAATCCTCGCTGGCCGGATTGATCTCGACGATCG
>JANPKX010000128.1:0-2045 GCA_031426235.1 Alphaproteobacteria bacterium
CTCGCATCGAGGCCGAACTCGCCGCCTTGGCCCGCGCCCGCCCACCCTGGGAAAACCACCCCCCATCATTGGGGAGGGGGACCCCGAAGGGGTGGAGGGGGCGCTGGTGCCAAGCACTGCCCCGCCTGACAGCACGCCGGAAACCCGGTAGACACCCGCGCCATGGCTGATCTTCCCCTCAACGACCGCATCGCCCTCGTCACCGGCGCCAGCCGCGGGATCGGCCGCGCCGCCGCCCTCGCCCTTGCCGGCGCCGGGGCGCATGTGGTGGCCGTGGCCCGCACGCCGGGCGCCCTCGAAGCCCTCGATGACGAGATCCGCGCCCTCACCGGCGCGCCCGCCACCCTGGTCCCCATGGATATTGGCGAGGCGGGCGGCCTCGACCAACTGGGCGGCGCCATCCACCAGCGGTTCGGCCGGCTGGACGTGCTGGTCCATGCCGCAGCGATCCTTGGCCCCATGACGCCGGTCGCGCACATCGAGCCCCAGCACTGGGAGCGGGTGATGGCCGTGAACCTCACCGCCACCTACCGCCTGATCCGCAGCGTCGAGCCCCTGCTGCGCGCCGGGACCCAGCCGCGCGCCATCTTCCTGACGAGTGGCCGCGCCGTCCGGCCCAAGGCCTTCTGGGGACCCTACGGAGTCTCGAAGGCCGGGATGGAGCACCTGGTCCGTACCTGGGCCGACGAGCTGGAGCAGACCGACATTCGTGCGGTGCTCCTCGACCCCAGCGTGATGCGCACGCGCATGCGCGCCGAAGCCATGCCGGGCGAGGATCCGACCACCCTGCCCGACCCATCCGAGATCGGCCCGCTGATCCTGGAACTCGCCCAGGCGGACCTGGGCGCACCGACCGCTAGCGTGGTCTTTTCGGACTGGAAGACGGCCGGGATGCTCGCTTCGGCTTGACGCCGGGCCGGATCAGCTTGGCCGCCCGGCCGCGCGGATTGCCGGCCTTGGGCTTCTTGGCCTTAGGGACCGACTTCGGCCGCCCCTCGGGGCCCGCCTTGGCCTTGGCGCCCTCCTTGGCTTTCGTCGCCGCGTCGCGCCGGGTCCGCGCCGCCATCCCGGTCTTGGCCTCGGAAGGCCGGTCGCGGGTCAGGCCGGAACCGCTCTTCTCCTCGCCCTCGGCGAAGGGGTTCTTGTTCGACCGCACAGTGAGGCGCATCGGCACGCCAGGCAGGTCGAAGCTCTCGCGCAGCGAGTTGATCAGATAGCGGCGATAGTGGTCGGGCAGCTGGTCCGCACGGCTGGCGAACAACACGAACGTCGGCGGCCGGGCCTTGGTCTGGGCCATGTATTTGGGCTTTACGCGACGGCCGCCCACGGCGGGCGGCGGGTGGCGCTCGACCGCCATCTTCAGCCAATCGTTGAGGTCGCGGGTCTTGACCTTGGTCGACCAGTCGCCATGCGCCTTCAGAACCGCCGGCAGCAGCCGGTCCAGGCCCCGTCCCGTCTCCGCCGACAGCGCCACCATCGGCGCGCCGCGCACCTGCGGCAGCAGCCGGGCAACCTCCTCGGTCAGCTCGATCAGCTTGGCGTGCTGGTCCTCGATCAGGTCCCACTTGGCCAGCACGAACACCAGGGCGCGGCCCTCGCGCTCGACCAGGTCGGCGATCTGCAGGTCCTGGACTTCCAGCGGGTGGGTGGCGTCCATGATCAACAACACCACCTCAGCATAGGTGATGGCACGGATCGAATCGTGGGTGGACAGCTTCTCCAGCTTCTCCTGCACCCGCGCCTTGCGGCGCAGGCCCGCGGTGTCGACCAGCCGAACCGCCTTGCCGCCCCACTCCCAGTCCACCGGAATGGCGTCGCGGGTAATGCCGGCCTCCGGACCGGTGAGCAGGCGCTCCTCGCCGATGATCGCATTGACCAGGGTCGACTTGCCCGCGTTGGGCCGGCCCACGATGGCGATGTTGACCGGCTTGTCCGCGGGGTCGCCCGGCTCCTCGTCGTCCACGTCCGGCGCCATGGAGACGACGGCGGCGTAGAGGTCGGCCATGCCTTCGCCATGCTCGGCCGAGATCGGGATCGGCTCGCCC
>JANPKX010000129.1:0-2187 GCA_031426235.1 Alphaproteobacteria bacterium
GACTTCGAGAGCTATATCACCACGGCGCAGAGCCAGATCGTGGTCCCCGGCTCGAAGTTCGGGACCTATCAGCTGACAGCGCCGCAGAACGGCGGCAAGGCCAAGATCACCGGACTGGAACTGGGCTACCAGCAGCGCTTCACCTTCCTGCCCGAACCCTTCGACGGCCTGGGTGCGGAGGCGAGCTTCACCTACGTCTCGCAGGACTCGGAATTCCGGTCCGGGACCCGCCTGGTGAAGGACAGCATCCTGGGCGTCTCCAAGATCAGCTACAACGTCGTCGGCTTCTACGAGAAAGGGCCGGTCGCCGCGCGTCTGGGCTGGTTCTGGCGGGACCACTATGTCGCCCGCATCGGCCCGTCAAACGGCACCGATGAAATCTTCGACGCGTTCGGCTCGTTGGACGGCACGGTCAGCTACGCCGTGACGCCGCAACTGGGGGTCACGTTCGAGGCGATCAACCTGCTGGACGACGCCGTCTACAGCTACGCCACCATCAAGGCGCGTCCGCAGGAGATTTTCCACTACGGGCGGACCTTCACCGCAGCTGTGCGCTACCGGTTCTAGGCCGCCCCGGCCGAACGCCGGGCTCCGTGCGAGCTCAGCTTTTCGCGCTAAGGCAGGTCGATGTCGTAGATGTAGATCGACGAGACATCGTCATCGGGCATGAAATACGCCCGCAGCCCGTTCGGCGTCGCCACGACGTCGAACGGGTTCTGCGTCATCGGACGCCCGGACGGCGCCCAGAGCAGCACAGGCGCCTGCCAGATCGCCCTGTGATCGCGCAGGTCGATGAGTTCCCAACCGCCCAGCGAGAACGGGCGCGCGGGCGGCGACGGCCGATAGTCGGCCAGGCCCGAGCAGAGCATTCGCGACGAACCCAGGGACCGGCAATCCTGGTAGTCGACGTAGTGCGCCCGGTTCGCCGTCACCACCGGGGCTGCGGCCCGCCCATCGGCGCCCAGGCGCCACTGGTAGAAGCGACGTCCTCCCCACGACACCCCCTGGAGCGTTCGGGTGCGCCGGTCGTAGGCCACGGCGCCGATATGGTCGGCGACACGCAATACCTCGGTGGCCGTCATGGTGCGCGGATCGACCCGATAGACGATCGCGCGGCTGTCGGGCCGGTACTCCGCGACCGCGAGCCAGATGAACTCCCCATCGTAATCGAGGCCGCCGGGATGATAGCTATCGCCCTCACCCAGGCGGATCTCGCCCAGACGCGTGCCGTCCGGACCGACCTTGAACAGGCGGCCGGCGCCGGCTCCGACGTCCCGGTCGAAGCCGCCGCGCGGCTCGGGGTATCGGACCGTGGGGCGCTCGATCTGAACAGACGAGACAAAGAAGTCCTGCCCGATCCGCACCATGCCCTGAGGATGGCCGGTGGCGAAGCCAACGCGAATCTCCCCGGCGGGCTTCCAAGACGTCGCGCGATCGATCCGCAGCAAGCGCTCGGTTAGCGAGACCGACTCCGATGCCGCCGCGCTCGCCATGACCGACGCCGCCAGCAGCGCCAACACGCCCCGACGCAGCGCAGCGCCGCGTCGTCTGAGATCCGTATTCATCGCGACAGGCTCCCAAGATCGGCCGGCAGCGTAGCAGAGGCTCGTCTCGACTTTTGTGGCCGCAGGGTACGGGCCATCACTTTGTCCCCGACGCGTGGGTTTGCTGCCTGGCGGCGTTAACCTGCCAGTCCCCGGGCACGCTATCAGCTTCCTCCGGCAAGCGCCCGGCTGAAGCCGCGAAACAGGTGTTCGTGACTCGCCTCAAGGAGGCGGGCATCGAGTCCCAGTGCCGAAATCGCCGAGGACGAGGTGATCGATGCGAGCCCATGCAGTCCGGACCAGACGAGGAGCGCGTCGAGAACAATTTCATCCTCAATGCAACGCCGACCTTGCAATGTGGCCTTGCGGCTCAATGCGTCGCAAAGCAGCGTGAAGGCGTGTTTGGCCCGGTGCATCATTTCCGGATGTTCGCTGGCGTCGGGCAGCGGAGTGCCGAACATCAGCCGATACTCCAACGGATGGTCTCTCGCATAATCCAGGTACGCCCGGCCCATCTTCTCCATATCCACCTCGGGGTCGCTTGACGTGCCGTGCGAGTCGAGGCGCTGCGCGAAGTCAGCGAAAGCGCGAGCGACTATTTCAGCGAGTATATGATCGCGACTGGCGAAGTGTTTGTAAGGCG
>JANPKX010000130.1:0-2050 GCA_031426235.1 Alphaproteobacteria bacterium
CTACCTCGGCGCCAAGCACATGGTGACCGGGTACGATCACCTGCTGTTTCTGGTGGGGGTGATCTTCTTCCTGTTCCGCCTGCGGCAGATCGCGCTCTACGTCAGCCTGTTCTCGCTGGGCCACTCGATCACTCTGCTGGCCGGGGTGGTCTTCGACATTCAGGCCGATCCGCACCTGGTGGATGCCGTGATCGGACTCTCGGTCGCCTACAAGGCGTTCGAGAATCTGGGCGGCTTCAGGACCCTGTTCGGCGTCCAGCCGGATACACGCGCCGCCGTGCTGGGCTTCGGGCTGATCCACGGCTTCGGCCTCGCCACCAAGCTGCAGGCCCTGAATCTCAAACCCGACGGCCTGCTCGCCAACCTGGTCGCCTTCAACGTCGGCGTCGAGATCGGCCAGCTTCTGGCCTTGTCTGTCATCCTGGCGGCCATGACCCTGTGGCGGCGGTCACGGACCTTCGAGCCGACGGCGCAGTGGGCGAACCTTGCGCTGCTGGTCGCCGGCTTCGTGCTGGCCGGGCAGCAGTTGGCGGGATACCTGTTCGGCGGAGCCGTCTCATGAGTCTCGAACCCACGCGTCCCCTGCCTCGCGGCCGCCTTCTCGCCGGACTGGCGGGCGCGTTCGCGCTGGCCGCTTTGATCGTTGTGGGCGCGATCCTTCCGGCGGAATTCAACCGCGATCCCCTCGGCCTGGGCAAGCTGTCCGGGCTGTCGCGGCTGTGGGCGCCGGACGAGACGCTCGTGGATACCCGCGCGGGCGGCGTGGCCCAGGCGCGGGAGTACGACACCGCGTTCCGAACGGACGTGATCGAAATCCCGCTCGGCGACTTCCTGGCGGGGGCGGAAAAGTCCGAGCTGGAATACAAGGTGCGCATGCGCAAGAACGCCACCCTGACCTATGCCTGGGAGGTGATCGGCGCCACCGAGCCGCGCGACTTTCACTTCGATCAGCACGGCCACACCACGCCGCAGCCCGGGCAGGCCATGTCGGTGTCCACCTGGCGTCAGGGCTTCGGTTTGAAGCAGCAGGGCGCGTTGACGGCGCCGTTCGACGGCATCCAGGGCTGGCAGTTCTCGAACTCCAGCGAAACGCCGGTGGTCGTGCGGCTGCGCCTGGCCGGATTCTATGAGCTGGTCCCCGCCGGACAGCCGGGCAACGAGGCCGGCATCGTCGCCAATGTGCCGGCGGCCCGCGCCCGACCGGATCCTGCAATACCTTCGCCGTAATTGGGGTGCTGGGTGGGCCGCCTGGGAGACCTGACCATGCGTTGCCGCCTGACTCTTCTGGCTCTGTTGATCGCGGGACCGGCGTTCGCGGCCGAGCCCGCCTCGCCAACGCCGGCCGAGGCGCCGATGAGCACGGCCGAACAGATCGACGCCTTCATCCGCAGCTCGCCGGCCAGAGCCGCGCGCACGGCTGAGACCGACATCAAGAGCGTTGTTCCGGCCCAGCGCAGGGCGCACGGCGAGGTGAGCGTCGGCGTCGGCACGCGCGGCTATCGCAGCATCTACATGCGCAGCGACATTCCGATCGGCGAGACCGGCACGCTGAGCGTCGCGGTCGAAAATTCCCGCTTCAACGGTCGGCGGGGCGACTATGGTCCCGAGAGCGACGGCGGCGGCTTCGGTTTCGGCGCGGGCTCGCCCCTGGACCGCCAACGGTGCGACCTGGAAGCGCTGACCCCGCCCCGTCCGATGGACGAGGCGCGCGCGGGCAACGCCCGCTGCCTGGGGCGCAGCGGCGATCGGTAGTCTACTTCGCCGGCGGCAGCGTCGGCAGCGGGTCGCCCTTGGCGGGCCCGTTCGCCTTGATGTCCGGCTGGATGACGAACTGCTCGTGGCAGGCGACGCAGACCTCATAGACCTTGGCGCCCTCGGTGAAGGTGCCGGCCTTGTCGTGCTTCTCGGCCGCCGCGCGGGCGCTGATGGCGCGCTCGGTCAGCATCTGGGCGTATTTGTTCCAGTCCGCCTCCGGCGCGCGGGTGCGGCCCGGGAGTTGCAGGACATTCCCCGCCTCGATCAGCATGGTTGCGCCGGTGACCAGCACGTC
>JANPKX010000131.1:0-3772 GCA_031426235.1 Alphaproteobacteria bacterium
TCACCAGAACCTCAAGCCCGGCGGTCGAAGGACGCACTGTGTAGCCGAGGCTGTCGGCCACTGCAGACAGTTCGGGCACCTCAGGCCGGGCGTCCCGCAGGGCCACCACGAGGCGTTCGCTGGTGTTCCGCTGGTCGAAGTAGAGATGAACGTTCATCACCTGGACGGGCCAGGGTTCCATGTTCCCCGTGACGGTGAAATATTTGATGTTGAAACGGCTCAGCAGAAGGACGGACATATCATTGGGACTGAAGCTGTCTTCCATCGCCTTCAGGAAGATCGCCAGTTCAGGATTCTTGAGCCTCATGCGCAGGTCCCCTAGAGCGTGACGTCGCCGGCGGCGACGAGCGCCCGCAGCATGACCGCGGCGCCGCATTGCTTGGAGACGGTTTCTGGGTCGTAGACCCGGTCCGCCACGAACTTGCCCTTGGAATAGTGGTTCGAGAAGCTCCACAGGTAGGGCGAGTTGACGCCCTTCTCGTAGTAGCTGAAGCCGTTGAACCCTTCGAAGCGGTACAGCGCCCGCGCGAGGCTCCAGTCGGCCTGGTTCGCGTAGCCCTCGAAGGTGATCGCGTCGATGGCGCTCGCCGCCCAGTCGCCAGGCGGGTTCCACATCGGCGGCCGGCCTGCCGGGACACGCACGGTCTGGGCGCCCAAGGGGTCGCCGTTGTGAAGGTGGGTCGCGAAGTTGAAGCTGCCTTCGAGGGCGTGAACGATGCCGACGAACCACCAGGGCGCGCCGGTCGCTGCGGCGACAGGCTCGTACTTCGGCCGGTACTGGAGCAGCTTCTGACGATGCCAGGCCACCTGGTCTTTCCACTCCGGGCGAATCTGACACGAGGCGTAGAGGCTGAGGTAGTCCGCCTTTAGGCGGTCGAACCGGTCGTCGATCGCCGCGGCAGCGGGCGCCGCCGGCCTCGCCTGTGCGGCCAGTTCCGCACGCGCGAGGGCCTCGTAGCGGCCCAGCAGTTGGCTGGCCTGGGCCCCGACCGCCGGGTCGGCGCTGTCCTGCAGGTCGGCCAGGCGCTGCAGCAGTGACGTCAGTTCAGACAAGGCCTTGGCGGCGGCATTCAACTCCGCCATCGCCGTGTTTCGGGCGGCCGTGTCGGCGGGCGGCGGGACCAGGCTGGGCGGACTGGCCGGGGCGGGCGCCGATGGCGCGGTTCCGGGCTTCAGCGACGCGCCCAGCGTCCACGGCTGGTTCGAGTCGTAGAGCGCCTTGGCGGACGCCACGGACAGGTGGACATGGTGCGTGTGACCGTTCGTGCCGGTATAGGGCCGCCACGCCCAGGGCTGCTGGCCGCCGATGGCTTCGGCGGCGCAGATCCGGCGGTTCCAGATCAGGTACTTGATACGCGGATCGCGGCTGGCGCGGAGCGCTTCGGCCAGCGCCGTGCCATCGCACGCACCGGCGGGATCATGGGTGAAGTCGCGCGCGGTGACGACGCCCATCGCGCCCTCCCTCACCCAGGGATTGTGGTCGGACGAGCGGCTGGCGTGGGCGGCGTCGCCGATGCCGCCGTCGCTGGCCTTGCTGCGGTTCGGCGCGAGCGCGTTGATCTGGCGGCGCAGCGTTTCCAGGGCCTCGGCGATACGCCACTGGTTGCCTTCCAGCCCGCCGCTGGGCGCCTGCGGCGCCGGGGCCGCATCCGGATCGCCGTGGCCGTCGTCGATCTGCGCGACGTCGTCGATCTCCCGGTCGGACTCTGGGTCCGGGGTGAGGTCTGGATCTGTTGTGGTCATTCGCAGCGCCCCAGCGGTGCGACCCCGAAGGGCCGTTGACATACCCTTGTCATCCAGCACCCAGAAGGTGAAAGCTGACAAGCTTCAATTTACAATGGCAGGAGACGAGACATGGCTGTCTTCCGGATTCTCGGCGATCAGGTCCTCAGCAAGGCCCAGTACCTGAACCAGATCTCAACAGCGCGGTCGGGTCTGGAGGCCGGCGAAACGCTGGCGGCGCATCCGCTCAACGCCGCCTTCGCCGCACCCGGCGGGCTCGAAACCACGCCGGCCGTTTCGCAGTTCACACCGATCGGCGTCGGCAAGCCCCTGACGATCCTCATCCGGCGCATCTACACCGGCCGCCATCCTGGCAAGGGCCTGCTGGGCAGCGCCAAGCAGATGGCGATCGTCACGGGGCTGAAGGACTACTCGGTGTTTGCGGCGAGCAGCCGGGCGGTCAACTTCCTGGTCAAAGGGGTCGGCAAGAAGACCCACTTTACGGCCCCGCCTACCTTCACCGACGGCACAAACGTCGTGGCCTACTCGCCGGCGGTTCTGACCGATTCCTTTCACTTCACGGTGGAGATGGCGTTCGACCGGTTCCCCGACGGGCTGTTCGAATTGATCTCCAAGGGTCTGAGCGGCGCGGCCGGCATTCCCCTGCTGATGCCGGCGCAGGGCTACTTGCTGGCTGCAAGCGGCCTGGTGAAGGTCGGCTCGGATTGGGCCGACGCCCTGATCGACGGCAAGGCCGCGTTCTCGATGACGGACACCCTGGACTTCAACCTGCCCGGGGTGGCGCCGCCGTCAGCCGACTTCCGCGTCATGGCCGACTTCGACGCGACGGGCATGACCTACGATCCTGCCAAGGGGCTGCGGACAGCAAGCGGTGAAATCTACGACGGAGACGATCCCTACATCGTCGTCAGCCTCGACGGCGCTGAGCGCAAGAACCTGGCCTCATTCGCGCCGACGGTCGCGACGGCGGCGGTGCTGAAGCAGTTCTTCAACATGCGCGAGGGTGGGGAAGCCAGCATCAATGCCGTTTTGGAAGGCATGAAACTGCTGAACGACATGAAGCATCGCGGCGAGGCCGAGGCGGTCAAGAAACAGCTCGACGCGGCGGCGGGAGCCGAAAAGGCAGAGCTTCAAAAGCGCCTGGACGCCCTCAACAAGAATATCCAGAGCGATGCCTTGAAGATCGGTTAGGGCGTATAGCCAGGGTTGGGCGGCGTGGGCCAGCGAGAGGAAAAGTAGTCTTCTCGCGCGCCGGGTGGCGGCATGGGGTCTCCGGTCCGCCAGTTCCCGAATCCGGTAGTCCAGGTCGATGCGGCGCGCGCATAGGCGCCGCCGCCTCCCACCCGAACGGCGGCGTACATCGGCACGCGCCGCGCGGCGCTGACGCCCAGCTCCTTCATGGCGTCGAGGAAGATCCGATCGGCGAACGCTTTCCGGTGCGGCTCGCCCACTTGGTAGAGCCAGTCGTGCAGGACCGCGGCCTTCGCATGTCGGCCGAACGGCGGGAACACGCCACGTGCGACCGCGGGTATGGAGGCGAAATCCGTGACGTACCCCTCCGGAACACTGATTTCGGCGCCAGAATCGGGGTGGGCGTAGGTGAAGCTCTGGGTCACCACGGCGGTCGTGCGGCCCTCGCGCTCCTGCGGCCCGTCAAGTATGGCGACGACAAGCGGTCGAGGCAGGTTCGCCGGATAGGCCTCGAGGCCACCGACAGCGGGACCAACTGCAATGAAAGGCATCAGGTTTCCCTCCTCGAATAAGCGTCAGTTGCGCGGCCCGATGAGCCTGCCTGGCAGTGTGCCGCCTATCGATGTGACGGACGATCTCCAGCCGCTGATTCCGCCAGTGGGCGCTCTCGGCGGCGACATACCCAGGCTTGGGTTCGAACGTCTGCAGCCGGCTTCCGACGTGCATCGCAAAACTGCCGCATCGCACTCAACCCCACGCAACCATGATCTTCAAGCTTTGCCTATGCAACCTGAAACCGCACCAACGCTGAAGCGGTTGACAAGGTCGCGGGCCTGGC
>JANPKX010000132.1:0-1582 GCA_031426235.1 Alphaproteobacteria bacterium
CGTCTCCAAGCCGGGCCGTCGCGTCTATTCGTCGATCAAGGACCTCAAGCCGGTAAAGAACGGCCTGGGGATCTCGATCCTGTCGACGCCCAAGGGCGTCATGTCGGACACCGCGGCCCGCGAGGCCAACGTGGGCGGCGAAGTGCTCTGCCGGGTCTACTAAGATGTCGCGCATCGGAAAAAGGACGGTCACCGTCCCCGCCGGGGTCACAGTGACCCTCGAGGGCCAGACGGTCACGGTGAAGGGGCCCAAGGGCCAGCTCGCCTGGACCGTGGCGGAAGAGATCGAGGTCAGCCAGGACGGCGGCGAACTAACGCTGTCCAAGCGCCAGGACACCACCCGCGCGCAAGCGATGTGGGGTCTGTCGCGCACGCTGGTGGCGAACATGGTCGAAGGCGTCACGAACGGCTACGAGCGCACGCTCGAGCTGGTCGGCGTCGGGTACCGGGCCGCGATGAAGGGTCAGGCGCTCTCCATGCAGCTCGGCTTCAGCCACGACGTGGACATCCAGCCGCCGCAGGGCGTCTCGTTCGCCGTGCCGAAGCAGACCGAGATCAAGATCTCGGGCATCGACAAGCAGGTCGTCGGCGAAATCGCCGCTCAGATCCGCCGCATCCGTCCGCCGGAGCCCTATAAGGGCAAGGGCGTCCGCTATCAGGGCGAGACGGTGCGTCGCAAGGAAGGCAAGAAGAAGTAGGCCATGGCGCTCTCTGCTCGTGACTCAACCCTCCGCCGCGCCTCGCGCGTTCGCAACCGCCTCAAGAAGGTGGCCAACGGCCGTCCGCGCCTGTCGATCTTCCGGTCGGCCAAGAACATCTATGCCCAGGTCATCGACGATGCCCAGGGCGTGACCCTGGCCGCTGCGTCCTCGCTGGAAGGCGAGAACAAGACCAAGGGCTCCGACAAGGACGCCGCCGCCAAGGTGGGCGCCCTGGTGGCCCAGCGTGCGATCGAAAAAGGCGTCAAGGACGTCGTGTTCGATCGGGGCGGCTACCTGTATCACGGCCGGGTCAAGGCCCTGGCTGACGCGGCTCGTGAAGCCGGCCTGAATTTCTAAGGAACGATCATGGCTCGCAGAGACGAACAGCGTGGCGATCGTCGCAATCGCAATCCCGAAGAGGATCGCGACAACGAGATCGTCGAGAAGCTCGTGCACATCAATCGCGTTGCGGCCACCGTCAAAGGCGGCCGGCGCTTCTCGTTCGCCGCCTTGATGGTGGTGGGCGACCAGAAGGGCCGCGTGGGCTACGGACACGGCAAGGCGCGCGAAGTGCCGGAAGCCATCCGCAAGGCCACCGAGGAAGCCAAGAAGTCCATGATCCGCGTGCCGCTCCGCGAGAGCCGCACCCTGCACCACGACGGCAATGGCCGCTGGGGCGCGGGCAAGGTGATGGTCCGCTCGGCGCCCCCCGGCACCGGCGTCATCGCCGGCGGTCCGATGCGGGCGGTCCTGGAAACCCTCGGCGTCCAGGACGTGGTCGGCAAGTCGGTCGGTTCGTCCAACCCCTACAACATGGTGCGCGCGACGTTCGAGGCCCTGAAGGCCCAGTCCTCGCCGCGCCAAATCGCCGCCAAGCGTGG
>JANPKX010000133.1:0-3414 GCA_031426235.1 Alphaproteobacteria bacterium
CCAGGACAATTCGGCCTGGAGCCAGGACAGCTTCTTCGCGATCCACAACTGGTGGCACTTGGCGCTCTTCCACCTGGGGCTCGGCGACACCGAGGCGGCCTTGGCGCTCTACGATGGATCGATCTACGGCGAAGCCTCGACGCTGGCGTTTGACATGGTGGATGCGGCCGCGCTGCTGTGGCGACTGCACCTGTCGAGCGCCGACGTAGGAGCCCGTTGGACAGTCCTGGCGGAGGCCTACGCTCAGCAGCCGCACGGCCAGTATGCCTTCGACGACGTTCACGCGATGCTGGCCTTCGTCGGCGCCGGCCGGGAGGCGGATGCTGCGACCACCTTGGAGGCGATGGCGGCGGTCGCGCAGACCCGTGGCGACAATGCCGAGGCGACCGCAGAGGTCGGCCTGCCGGTCGCCCGAGCGATCCAGGCCTTCGGACGAGGCGAGCATGCCCGCGCGACGGACCTGCTGCGCGGGGTGCGTAACCGCGCCGCGCGCTTCGGCGGCAGCCACGCCCAGCGCGATGTCCTCGACCTGACCCTGATCGCGGCAGCCGAGCGTTCGGGCCAGGCCGGGCTGGCGCAAGCGCTGATTTCCGAACGGGACGCCGCCAAGCCGCGGCCCGCGTTCCAGGCCTAAATGTCCTGCAAGGCCTCGACGACGAGGTCGGCGTGGGTCATGGCGAGGAAACGGCCGCCGTCGCGGACGATGCTGAACGCAGCGCCGGGAAGGCGTTCGCGCCAATAGTCCAGCACAACGCGGGGCTCGTAGAGGACGTCGCTCGCACCCAGCAGGACGCGCCAGCCCGCCGCGCCCGCAAACGGTGGGGGCGAGCCGCCGCGCGAGATGGCCGCCTGCTCGCGCAAGAACCCTTCGTATCGACCGGTCGCGAACATCCGCACGGACCGAAAGAAGTCGGCGATGAACTCGGGGTCCTGGGCAGCGAGCTCGTCAGGCGGACTGCCGCGAGTCCATTGCGCGACCATGCGCGAGAGCCGGTGAAAAGTGAGCTGGCCGGCAAGAAACGGAGCCAGCGCGCGGATCGTCGCCGGATTGCGCACGAAGGCGGCCTTGACCACCGCGAGCGGGCCAATGCCGCGTCCGCTGTCGCGGTAGGGCGGACCCGGATTCACCAGCACGACCTGGCCGATGCAGTCCGGCGCCGCGGTCGCCAAGGCCACTAGGAACTGGGCGGCGCCCCGAGACACGATGTCGGCGCGCGAGATCTTCAGTTTAGTTAGGACGCAGGCCACATCGGGCGTAGCCGTGGAAAAGGGGTCGGAGGCGCCATCGGCGCGGGTCAGCGGGTCGGTCAGTCCGAAGCCGGGCCGATCGATGGCGATCGGGCGATAGCCAGCCTTGTGCAAGGCGCGCAGCAGCTTTCGCGAAACGATCCGCGTCGTCATGCTGGAATGCAGGATCAGCACGGGCTTGCCGGACGCGGGGCCGTAGTCGCTGAAGGCGACGCGACGGCCGTCCTGACGCAGCGCGAAACGCAAAGGCTCGGATTGCGGTTCGACAAAGCCGACGCCGCCCGCCGTCGTCGCGGTAAGGCAGGATAGGGCCCGCGCCTCCACAAGTCTGCGGGCAAGGCCGGCGCTGGAGCCGACCTGCATCAAGGAATAGGCGGTATCGAGCTCTTTCTTCACCACGGCCACGCCGATACCCAGCAGTTGCGCCGTTTGCTCGCGAGAAAGGCCTTGGGCCAATAGGCCGGCGATCGCGGTCTGGCGCTCCGTCAGGCCCCACACATCGGCCAGCACGTCGGCGCTGATGGCGCGGCCGGGAAAGACGCCGAACGCCAGGGTGGTCAGCCGTGTGACCAGCGCTGGCAGCCGGCTGACGTCAAGTCGCTCCATGGCCCCGGCCAAGGCCTCGCGGGACGTCTGATAAGAGACACCGAGATTTGCCGCGGCGGCTTTGATGGCCCCAGTCCGGATCGTCTCGAGCGCGACCCGGGTCTGCAGCCCTGTCAAGCCGTAGGCCAGGCAGGCGTCGCGGAGCGGGGCGCTCCGCGGGTCCAAGGTGGTGGTCAACACCACCACCGAAGTCTGATGGGTGTGCGCGATCTCATGCACCTCCGCTGGCAGCCGCCAGGTGACGGTTTGCGCGCCCCGTGCGTATACGATCAGACCCGCGCCGGCAGTCTCGCCTTCGTTGTCTTCCAGCGACACCCAACTGGGTCCCTCGCCCGCCGCAACCGCCGCCAGCCGCTCGCGGTCGACAAGGGCGTCGCAGGCCCCCTCAAGGAATGCGGCGGTGCCGTAGGTCAGATCTCCGCCCGCGCTGTAGACCCCGGCTGCGATGCTGCGCTCATCCACCACAGGCAGGCCTTCGATGTCCGGCTGGCCGAAGACAGGTGCGTCCTCGCGCGCCCATGCGGGCCTCGGCCCGTCCGCCAGCAGGAGCTGATCCAGTTCGTCCAACCAGCCGCCCAGCGCGCGCCCAAGGGCGTGCGCGTCCTGGTCGCCCCCGGCATCGGGAAAATCTCGCATGCGCCACCTACAACTCGGGGTGGTCGCACCACGCCCCCTGCGGGAAAACAGCCAAACAGGACCCTACAGACGGGTATTGTTATCAGGCTCCCCGAAGCGTCAAGCTTGCGTGAATCCAGGGCTGTCGCCTGGACCGACATGAACGCCCGAAGGCGGGCGACAGGGTGGGACACAATGCTTAAGGCGATCAAGTTATCGGGTCTTCTGGCGGGCGCCGCCCTGGCCAGCGGACTTTGTTCCGGCGCGGCCCGAGCCGCCGAACAGCTGACCTGGGGCTATGCGGCGGCGCAGGTCGGCACCTGCGTGGCCGGCGTGACCTGCGGGTTGCCCGGCGGTGTGCGGGTTCTGGGCCGAGACGTCTCCCTCGCGACCGACTCACCCAATAGCCGCGCTTCTATCTTCCCGTCGGACTATGCACCGTCGGCCGATTTTGGCCGATCCTGGGCCTCGGCTGCAGCGGGCGAGGGCGACCTGACCCTTCCCGTGCTGAAGGCTTACGCCCTGGGCGCCAATCCGATCCCTGGCCCGACCCCGACCATCGCGGTGAACTTCGCATTCGCGGCGGGCGTGCAGGGCTATACCAACAGCGGCGACACCGCGCTCATCATTCCCCTGAACGCGTTCTCCGGCATGGTCGACTATATCTCCAGTCCCGGCTTCGGGCGCATCAGCGCCTCGCTGGCGGTGACCACCAGCGCGATCCTCGATCCCGACGTGGCGGCGCTGTGGTTCCAGGGGCCGAACCTGACACCCGGCGACGGCGGACGGTTCGCGGCGAACTGCGCGACGCCCGGAGCCCTGGCCATCGGCAATCCCGGAGTAAGTACGGTCAGCAAGCCGGGTGTGCAGTTTCTGCCGGTGACGACGTCGTCCTGCACCGGTCAGGACAGCTATGTCCTCAATCCCGGAGACAGCTTCTACATC
>JANPKX010000134.1:0-5317 GCA_031426235.1 Alphaproteobacteria bacterium
CTCGCGGTGGTCGCGCTCTCGGCCTGGCTGGACGAAGCGGCCCGCCGGTTCCCAAGCGAGCTCTGGGAAGGCCTGGCGGCGCTGCCCTTGATGCTGTCGGTGCGGGCCGCGGTCCGCGCCCACGTCACCGCCCACTCCGGCGATCCCGCGACCGGCCGCGCCTATGTCGAGGCGGCCATCGCGCACCTGGCGCCAGGGCCACCCAGCTTGGCCGCGGTCGGGGGGCTGTCGGGGTCCGGAAAGTCGAGCTTCTCGCGCCGGATCGCGCCGTATCTGGGGGCCTCGCCGGGCGCCGCCGTGCTGCGGACCGACGAGGTCCGCAAACGCCTGCTGAATATCCCACCGACCCAGGCCCTGCCGCGTGAGGCCTATACCCCCGGCTTCCAGGCCCGCGCCTACGACGAGATGTTCAGCACTGCGCAGGCCTTGCTGGGCGCTGGCCGTGCCGTCGTGCTCGACGCGACGTTCCTCGACCCCGCCCTTCGTGGGCGCGCCGAGGCGTTGGCCGCCCAGTGCGGCGTCCCCTTCCATGGCGCGTGGCTGGAGGCTCCCGCCGCCGTGCTCGAGGCCCGCGTGGCGGGGCGCAAGGGCGATGCTTCCGATGCGACGATCGCCGTGCTGCGCGAGCAGATCGCCGCTCTGCAAGCGCCGGCCGACTGGCGGCGCGTGGACAGCCAGGCGTCCAAGGACGAGGTCGCAACGGCATGGATCGCGGCGCTCGCATGAGCCGGCGCGTTGCGTCCGGCGCGCGGGCTGACTAATCCTTTCCGCCAACCACGAGACAGTCACTGGGAGATGCGGCCGATGCTGGGCCTGATGCAGAACTGGCCGATGACGGTCGATCGGATCCTCGACCATGCCCGGGATTGGCATGGCGAGCGCGAGGTCGTCAGCCGCTCGGTCGAAGGCCCCATCGTGCGCACCACCTATGCGGCGATCCATGAGCGCGCCAAGCGGCTGTCCAACGCGCTCAAGGCCATGGGCGTGCAGCCCGGCGATCGGGTGGCCACCCTGGCCTGGAACACCGGCCGCCACATCGAGGCCTGGTACGGCATCATGGCCATCGGCGCGGTCTGCCACACCCTGAACCCGCGCCTGTTCGCCGAACAGCTCGTCTACATCGTCAACCACGCTGAAGACCGGATGATCTTCACGGACCTGACGTTCGTGCCGATCCTGAAGCCGCTGCTGGCCCAGATGCCGACCGTGAAGACGGTGGTGGTGCTGACGGATCGCGAGGGGATGAAAGTCGTCGACCTGCCGGGCGCCGTGGCCTTCGAAGACCTGATCGAACAGCATGGCGCCGACTGCGTCTGGGGCGACTTCGACGAGAATACCGCAGCGGGGCTCTGCTACACCTCCGGGACGACGGGCAATCCGAAGGGCGTGCTCTATTCGCACCGCTCCAACTTCCTGCACACGCTGATCACGCTCGGCCGCGACGTGATGGGCCTGTCCGCGACGGACACGGTGCTGCCGGTGGTCCCGATGTTCCACGCCAACGCCTGGGGCCTGGCCTTCTCCTGTCCGGCCGTGGGCGCCAAGCTGGTGATGCCGGGCGGCAAGCTGGACGGCGCCTCGGTGCACGAGCTGCTGGAGAGCGAGGCCGTCACCTTCTCGGCCGCGGTGCCGACGGTCTGGCAGATGCTGCTGACCCATCTGCGCGAGACGAACGGCAAGCTGACCACCCTCAAGCGGGTCGTGATCGGCGGCTCGGCGGTGCCTGAGGCGATCGTGCGCGGCTTCCGGGACGAATACGGCGTGTCGGTCACCCACGCCTGGGGCATGACCGAGACCTCGCCCCTGGGCACCCTGGCCACGCCCAACGCCGCCATCGCGGCGATGGACGACGAGGCGCAACTCCGCTTCACCCTGAAGCAGGGGCGCCCGCCCGTGGGCATCGACCTGAAGCTGGTGAATGACGCCGACGAGCGGGCGCCGCGTGACGGTGCGACCTTCGGGCGGCTGAAGGTCAAGGGCCCCTTCGTGGTCGGGGAGTATTTCCGCGGCGACGGCGGAGCGATCCTGGACGACGAGGGCTATTTCGACACCGGCGACGTGGCGACCATTGACGCGCAGGGCTTCATGCAGATCACCGACCGCGCCAAGGACGTCATCAAGTCTGGCGGCGAGTGGATCTCCACCATCGAGATCGAGAACATCGCCATGGGGCATCCCAAGGCCGCCATCGCCGCCGTCATCGGCGCGGCGCACCCCAAGTGGGACGAGCGGCCGGTACTGCTGGTCAAGCTCAACCCGGGCGCGGAGGCGACCAAGGCGGAGTTCCTCGCCTTCCTGGAGGGCAAGATCGCCAAGTGGTGGACCCCGGACGACGTGGTCTTCGTCGACGACATCCCTCTGGGGGCGACAGGCAAGATCGACAAGAAGCTGATTCGCGAGCGCATGAAGGACTACGTCCTGCCGACAGCCAAGGCCAAGGCGGAGGCGTGAGGCCAACGCGCGTCGTCTATTTCCACGGGGCGCCGGGCGGCCCCGGGGAGATAGGGCTGTTCGCGCCGGCCGCCTGCGCGGCGGGCGTCCGGGTGACGCCGCTCGACCGCGCGGCCGTGGCGCCGCACCTGGCTGGCGACGACTATTTCCGGGCTCTGGCGGCGCGGGTGGAAGCCGAGACCGGCGGCGAGGCGTTCCATCTGATGGGATTTTCGCTAGGCGCCTTCGTCGCGCTCAGGACCAGCGCCTTCCTGGCCCGGCCCCCGGCTTCCATACAGCTGGTGTCGGCAGCCGCACCGCTGGAGAGCGGCGACTTCCTGAAGGCCATGGCGGGGCAAGCTGTCTTCGCAGCCGCGCGGCGGGGCGAGGCGGGGTTTGCTCGCCTGACTGCGATGCAGGGCTGGCTGGCCGCCCGCGCACCGAGACTACTTTACGCCCTACTGTTCGCCAACGTGCGCGGCGGCGACAAGGCCCTCTCCGCGACGGCGGACTTCCGAAGCCTGTTGGGCGGGACGTTGAACACGGCGCTGAATGCCGACCGCGCCGGGTACGAGCGGGATGTCCTGGCCTACGTTCGACCCTGGGCGGGGGACCTCCGAGAGGTGCGGGCACCGGTCTGGCTGTGGCACGGCGCGGAGGACAACTGGGCGCCCCCCGGCATGGCCGCCTGTCTGGCTGCCGCGGTCCCGGCCGCCGCCGAACCGCGGGTGCTGCCCGGAGCTTCGCACTATTCGGCGCTGATCGCGGCGGCGCCTATGATCTTCGCGGCGCTAACCGAGTCCCGGCGCGCGGCATGACGATCGACTTGCAACTCGCAACCCTGGCGGACTTCCCCTCCGTCATCGCCCTCACCAACCGGGCGTACCGGCAAGCGGCGGGGCAGGCCGCGTGGAAGGTCGAGGATCTGGTCGGCGGGCAGCGGATCGACGCGGCGCTGCTGGCGGACGATCTGGCCTCTCCGGGTGCGCGGCTGCTGATCTGGCGGGATGGGGACGGGCGACATCTGGGACATGTGCGCCTGGATGCGGGTGCGGACGGCGTCTGGTTCCTGGCCATGCTGACGGTGGATCCCGATCGTCAGGACGGGGGTCTGGGCCGCGCGCTGCTGGGCGCGGCCGAGGCCTATGCGCGCGATCACGGCGCGGTGCGGGTGAGCATGACCGTGATCCATCAGCGGCCCGAGCTGATCGCCTGGTACCAGCGCCGGGGCTACGCCCTGACCGGCCATACCAAGTCATTTCCCTATGGCGACCCACGCTTCGGCGAGCCGACCCGCGACGACCTGTTCTTCGAGGTGCTCGAGAAGGGCCTGGCGGGCTGAGACCTGCGACCGATTCTGTCGGGCGAATCCGTCCACAAGTGGCTGGCATCGTTCCACACGTTGTCCAACGGAATGGGGCTTGGTGCGCGCGAGAGGTGCTAGCGGTTCTCCATGGTCGGACGGTTCGACGAGCGGTTCCTCGAGGAGGTGAAGGCGCGGCTTCGGCCGTCGGACGTCATTGGCCGCACCGTGAAGCTGCGCAAGCAGGGACGCGAGTACGTCGGCCTGTCGCCGTTCAACAAGGAGAAGACGCCCAGCTTCTACGTCAACGACGAGAAGGGCCAGTTCTTCGACTTCTCGTCCGGCAAGACCGGCGACCTCATCACCTTCCTGCAGGAAAGCGAGCGGCTGAGCTTCGCCGAAGCCGTCGAGCGGCTCGCTGCCGAGGCGGGGGTTCCGCTGCCGGCCGTCGATCCACGCGGCGCGGAGCAGGAAAAGGTCCGCCAGGGGCTGGGCGAGTGGCTGGAACAGGCGGCCAAGTGGTTCGAGGGTGAGCTGAAACGCCCGGCGGCGCGCGAGGCGCGGGCCTATCTTGAGAAGCGCGGCCTGCCCGAAAAAGACTGGGCGCGCTTCCGGCTGGGCTTCTCGCCATCCGGCCGCACAGCGCTCAAGGACTACTTGGTCACCAAGGGCGCGCGGCCTGCCGAACTGGTCGAGGCCGGGCTACTGATCGCGCCCGAGGACGGTGGCGCGCCCTACGACCGGTTCCGCGACCGGATCATCTTCCCCATCCTGGACGCGCGAGGGCGGGTGGTCTCGTTCGGCGGTCGGGCCATGGATCCGCAGGCCCGGGCCAAGTACCTGAACGGTCCCGAGACCCCGGTCTTCCACAAGGGCCATCAGCTCTATGGGCTGTCGGAGGCGCGCAAGATTCTGGCCGCGGCGCCCACGGGCGAGGACGCGCCGCTGGTGGTGGTGGAAGGCTACATGGACGTGATCGCCTGCCAGCGGGCCGGGATCGCCGCAGTCGCGGCCATGGGGACGGCGCTGGGCGAGGAGCAGATGGACGTGCTGTGGCGTCATCACCCCGAACCCACGATCTGCCTGGATGGGGATCGCGCCGGCAGGGCGGCCGCCAACCGCGTGCTGGAACGCGCGCTGCCTCTGCTGAAGCCGGGTCGCAGCCTGAAGTTCGTCTTCATCGAAGGCGGCAAAGACCCCGACGAGGTGCTGCGAGAGCAGGGCGCCCTGGTCCTGAAGGCCCAGCTGGCCAACACGACGCCGTTCGCCGAGGCGCTGTTCAATTTCCACCGGGCCGACGCCGAGCCGCTGGACACGCCCGAGCGCAAGACCGCGCTTAAGGTGCGGCTGCGCAAGGTGGCGGCCACCATCGCTGACGGGGATCTGGCGGCCGCCTACAAGGAAGACCTGCTCGCGCGCTTCGAGGGCCTGTGGCCGACGCGGCAGCCGGTCTACACGGTGGGCGCCGCGGCCCGCGAGATGTCGCGCGCCGGCTGGGACAAACGCCGCAAGGCCACGGCCTCGGCGACGAGCGCCACGCCCGAGGTCAAGGACGCGCATGAACGGCTAAAGCGCGCGCCGAAG
>JANPKX010000135.1:0-2691 GCA_031426235.1 Alphaproteobacteria bacterium
GGCTCGGCGCCGGGATACTTCTCGAACGCGAACCGGGGGATCTTGGTGACGACGTAGTCGATGCTGGGCTCGAACGAGGCCGGCGTCGCGCCGGTGATGTCGTTCATCAGCTCGTCCAGCGTGTAGCCCACGGCCAGGCGCGCGGCGACCTTGGCGATCGGGAAACCGGTAGCCTTGGACGCCAGGGCCGAGGACCGCGACACCCGCGGATTCATCTCGATCACCACCATGCGGCCGTCCGCAGGGTTCACGGCGAACTGCACGTTCGAGCCGCCCGTCTCCACCCCGATTTCCCGCAGCACCGCGATCGAGGCTCTGCGCATCCACTGGTATTCCTTGTCGGTCAGCGTCAGGGCGGGAGCGACGGTGATGCTGTCGCCGGTGTGCACGCCCATCGGGTCGATGTTCTCGATGGAGCAGACGATGATGCAGTTGTCCGCCTTGTCGCGGACGACCTCCATCTCGTACTCCTTCCAGCCGAGCACGCTCTCCTCGATCAGCACCTCGGTGGTGGGCGAAATGTCCAGGCCGCGCTCCACGATCTCGCGGAATTCCTCGAGGTTGTAGGCGATGCCGCCGCCGGTGCCGGCCAGGGTGAAGCTGGGGCGGACGATCGCCGGCAGGCCCACGAACTCCAGGCCCTCCAGGGCCTCGTCCATCGAATGGGCGGCCTTGGATTTGGGGCTTTCCAGCCCCAGCTTGTCCATGGCGTCACGGAACTTCTGGCGGTCCTCGGCCTTGTCGATGACGTCGGCTTTTGCGCCGATCATCTCGACATTATAGCGGGCCAGGGCGCCGGACGCCTCAAGGGCCAGGGCGGTATTCAGCGCTGTCTGGCCGCCCATGGTCGGCAGCAGGGCGTCCGGGCGCTCCTTGGCGATGATCTTCTCGACAATCTCGGGGGTGATCGGCTCGATGTACGTGGCGTCGGCGACGTCCGGATCGGTCATGATCGTCGCCGGGTTCGAGTTCACCAGGATGATCCGGTAGCCCTCGGCCCGCAGGGCCTTGCAGGCCTGGACGCCGGAGTAGTCGAATTCGCAGGCCTGACCGATGACGATCGGACCCGCGCCGATGATCAGGATCGAGGAGATGTCGGTGCGTTTGGGCATTACGTCTCGCGCGCGGAAGCTGGCCGCGCCAAAGCACCGCCGCTCAGGTCAAACTTCAGGTTAAGCGGGCCGTGTAGAGAGGGACTCCCGCGCACGCAAGCCGGTAGTGCAGGCTGAAGCCCGCTCGGCAGGCCCAAGCCGCTCGCGCAAGGCGCCCCCCGATCCGCCGAACGCAGGAATACTTGCGCAACGGCGTCGGGACAGGCAGCTTCGCCCTAACGCGTTCGCCCGTCTGGCGACACAACCTAAGGTGCGACCTTGGCCGCCGCCGCGACGACCGCCGAACTTCTCAACCCATTGATGAGCCGGATCGCCGCCGGCGAACGCGAGGCCCTGCGACAGCTTTATCAGGCAACCTCGGCGAAGCTTTTTGGCGTCTGCCTGCGTATCCTTTCCGACCGCGAGGAGAGTGAGGACGTTTTGCAGGACGTGTACGTCACCATATGGCGACGGGCCGACCGGTTCGATGCGACCCGGGCCAGCGTGATGACGTGGCTGTCCACGATCGCGCGGAACCGGGCGATTGACCGCCTGCGAGCGCGGGGACCGTTGGCCTATGCGGGTCCCATCGACGAGCTCGAAATCCCGGATGGCGCCGACAGCGCCGAGACCCTGCTGTCGGCGGCGGACGACCGGGACAAGTTGCACGGGTGTCTGTCCGAACTGGATGACCGCACGCAAAAGGTCATCCGCACCGCCTTCTTCGAGGGCGTCACGTATGAAGCCCTGGCGCGCAATATGGATGCGCCTCTGGGCACGGTAAAAAGCTGGATTCGTCGGGGACTGGCGAAGCTTAAAGGATGTCTCCAGTCATGAGTGAAGCCCCTGATCTGACGGAAGCCGAAGCGCTGGCCGCCGAGCATGCCCTGGGCGTGCTGGATGGCCGCGAACGGGCCGAAGCCGAGACCCGCATGGCTCGCGAGCCCGCGTTCGCGGCCGACGTCGAGGCTTGGCGCACACGGCTAGCGCCGATGCTGGACAATATCGCGCCGGTCGCGCCCCCGGCCAGGGTATGGCCTCGCATCGAGGCCATGCTTCCGGCGAACGACAACGGCGAGCTGATGAACCGGCTCAAATTCTGGCGCAATTCGGCGATGGGCGGCTTCGCCCTGGCCGCGGCCAGCCTGGCTGGCGTCCTGGTCCAGGTGAATCAGCCCCCGGTGGTGGTGGAGAAGCCGGTGACGGTCGCGCCATCCGGCCAGCTGTTAAACGCCAGCCTGACCGCCACCAGCGGCCGGGCCCAGCCCCTTTTCGTCGCGGCCTATGACCCGGACCGCAAAGCCCTGATCATCACCTCCCTGCTGCCGGAAGGCGCCCAGCGAGACAAGGTCAACCAGCTCTGGCTGATCGCGGGTAAGGACAATCCCAAGCCCTTGGGCTTCGTCGAGCCCGGCAAGGCCAAGGTGATCGCTTTGCCGACCGACATCCTGGGCACGATCGAAGAGGGTGCGGCCCGTGCCGTTCGGGCAGAGGCGCCGGGAGGCTCGCCCACCCCCGGCCGCCGGACAGGCCGGCTCTTCTCGGTGGGCAAGCGCTCCAAGCTGTTGTGTGGGTGGAGTCAAGCCGGGCGGTCGCGACG
>JANPKX010000136.1:0-30384 GCA_031426235.1 Alphaproteobacteria bacterium
GACATCATCGGCTTCCCGAGCCTGGCCTCTACCTCGATGGAGCAGGGCCGGATCGCCGCCTCCCACGCTTTCGGCGTGCCGTCGCACAATGCGCCGGAGTTCTTACCGTACGGGATCTATTCGGTGCCCGAGATCTCCACCATCGGCATGACCGAGGAACAGGCCCACGAGCGCGGCATCCCGTTCGAGGTCGGCGTGGCGCGGTTCCGCGAGACCTCGCGCGGCCACATCATGGGCATCGGCTCGGGCTTCATGAAGATGCTGTTCGCGCTGGAGACCCGCCGCCTGCTGGGCGTCCACATCGTCGGCGAGGGCGCGACCGAACTGATCCACATCGGCCAGGCGGTGCTGAACCTGGAGGGTACCCTCGACTACTTCGTCGAGAACACCTTCAACTACCCGACCCTGGCCGAGGCCTACAAAGTGGCCGCCCTCGACGCCTTCAACCGCATGCCGAGGCAGCAGGTCAGCCACCGCGTGCTGACGGCGGCGCTGGAACGGGCGCAGCAGGCATTGGCGGGGTAGCCGCAGGGGTTTACGGGAGGCGGCGTAGCCGCCTCCCGCTATTGTCCAAGTGTCTAGTGGAAGAGCCAGTCGCCGGCGCCGATCTGGCTGGGACGGATCCCGTCCAGGGTGGTGATCAGGAACGGCCAATCGCCGGACGCCGAGGCATCATGGTCGAAGTAGACCTGGGTGTTTCCAGCGCCGTCGGCGCGGAACTCCAGCCGGCCCTCGGCAATCGGATCCGAGCCCGTGTAGCCGCCGGCCATGAACAAGGCCCGCAGGTCCAGTTTATCGACCCCCGGCGTAAAGTCGGTCAGGTGGCCGGCGTTCCACGGCAATTGAGCCCAAGCGAAATGGTCACCGCCGCCGCCGCCGGTTAACTGGTCAGGTCCTTGACTGGCGTTGAGGGTGTCGTTCCCTGCGGTCCCCACGACCGTCGATCCAGGGCCTGGCGAGTTGACAACCTGCCCGCCGGGCGAAGCGGGAGGCGCGCTACCGCCAGCCGAGAGCCGCGCCCAGGTCAAACCGCTCGGCGATACGTGGTCGAGCGTCGTGACCAGGAACGGCCACTCGCCGCTGTCGGTGGCGTCACGATCGAAGTAGACCCTGGTCCCACCGGCGCCGTCTGCGTCCAGCCGCATCCGGCCGTCGGCGATCGGGTCCGAACCGGCGTAACCGCTCGCCCGGAAAATGGCGGACAGGTCCAGGCGGTCCACACCGACGGCAAAGTCGGTGATACGGCCCGCGTTCCACGGAAGAGCGCCATAGGCAAACGTGTCGCCGCCCGCTCCCCCACTCAGCACGTCCGGTCCCTGGCTAGCATTGATCGTGTCGCTGCCCGCGCCACCAGTGACGGTCGAGCCTGGTGCTGGCGAGGTGAACACCTCGCCGCCCCCACTCGGCGGCGGCGGCGGCGGGGGCTGGGCGGGCCCGTCGTCGTTCAGGATCACCGCCTTCACGTCGCCGATGCCGACCGTAGCGCCTTTGGCGTCATAGAGTTGGACGTGGAAGGCCTCGTCAGGTTCGACCGCCGTGTCGGCGTTCACATAGACCGTGATCTGTTGGCTTGCCGCTCCGGCGTCAAATCGGATGGCGCCGGAGGTGTTGCCGGCGAAGTCGCTGGGGCTGGTCGCTTCATGCCAGACAAAGAAGTTCGCCTCGGACGCCGAACTCAAATCGCCGGACCGGGTGACGGTAAAGGTGAAGGCAGTAGGGCCGCCCGAGCCTTCGTTGGCGCTTCCTCTCCCAGCCAGGTTGAGGACGGGCGGGGTCGTCGGCGCCGCGCCCTTCAATGTCACCATGGCTGTATCGGTCCGGCCTGTCGGGTCGGACGCCGTATAGGAAAACACCGCGTCACCGCGGTAGGAAGGATCTGTCGGCGTGAAGGTGACAAACCCGTTGCTCAACGCCACGCTGCCGTTCACCGCCGCTCCCACCGCGGTGAGCGCCAACGTCTCTCCGTCGACGTCGAAATCGTTTTTCAGCAGTTCCGTCGCAGCCACCCGATAGCCTGCGGAGGCCAAGACATCGTCGTTGGCGACCGGCGCATCCGGTTCAGGCGTCACCGCTACGCTGAAGATACTGGTCCCGTTGCTGTCCTGGATCGTGAAAGTGTCAGGCCCATTGTAGTCGGCCGCTGGCGTGTAACGGAAATACGCGCCGCCGCTTCCTGTCGGCGTAGGCGGACTTGGAAGCGCGACGAGCGTGCCGTGGGCCGGAGCCTGGGTGATCGCATAATGGTAAGACGGGTACTTACCGGTAGCGACCGACGTAAAACTGTCCTCGGAAACTGTTAAGCTTGGCAATGCACTGTTCCAACTGGAAATGTCCCATTTCTGTAATTGGGTCCACCCCGTTCAGTTCCAGCTTCTGGCTGAATTACTTGCCGCTTTTGGCGTGTGTTTTGGTGAGGCCGTGAACTATGCCTGACCAGCGGCCGCTGGGAACGTTGACCGGGACGGGCGGGTAGCGCGGGCGCCGGGCACGCCGCTAACGGCCCGTTCACCATGTCGGGTCAGGATTCGCCCTTGGACTTCCTCAAGGTTGGGTCATGGGACTGCCGATCGATACGATCCTCAACGGCGATTGCCTGGAAGAGCTGACCAAGCTCCCGGACCGGTCGGTCGACCTGGTGTTCGCCGATCCGCCCTACAACCTCCAGCTCGGGGGCGACCTGACGCGGCCGGACAATTCCAAGGTCGACGCTGTCGACGACGACTGGGACAAGTTCGAGAGCTTCGAGACCTATGACGCCTTCACCAAGGCTTGGCTGAAGGAATGCCGGCGGGTGCTGAAGGACGACGGCGCGCTTTGGGTGATCGGCAGCTACCACAACATCTTCCGGGTCGGGGCGACGCTGCAGGACCTGGGCTTCTGGATCCTCAACGACATCGTCTGGCGCAAGTCCAACCCGATGCCGAACTTCAAGGGCACCCGGTTCACCAATGCCCACGAGACCCTGATCTGGGCCGCCAAGTCGCGCGGCGGGCGGCGCTACACCTTCAACTACGACGCCATGAAGATGGCGAACGACGAGCTGCAGATGCGCTCGGACTGGACCCTGGCTCTCTGCACCGGCGATGAGCGGCTGAAGGACGGCGCGGGCGTCAAGGCCCACCCGACTCAGAAGCCGGAGGCCCTGCTGCACCGCGTGATCATGGCCTCGACCAGGCCGGGGGACATCATCCTCGATCCCTTTTTCGGCACCGGCACCACGGGGGCGGTGGCGCGCAAGCTGGGTCGCCGCTTCATCGGCATCGAGCGCGAGGCGGAGTACGCCCAGATCGCGGAGGCGCGCATCGCCAAGGTGGTCCCAGTGACCGCCGCGGAGATGGCGGTCACCACGTCGAAGAAGGCTGAGCCGCGGGTGCCGTTCGGGACGCTCGTGGAGGCAGGCCTGCTGCGGGCCGGCGACCTGCTCTACGACCCGCAAGGCCGCCACGCCGCCCGCGTGCGCCCCGACGGTAGCCTGACGGTGGGCGAGCTCTCGGGCTCGATCCACAAGATGGGCGCCATGGTCCAGTCGCAGCCGGCCTGCAACGGCTGGACCTACTGGCACTTCAAGACCGACAAGGGCCTGGCGCCCATCGACGTGCTGCGCGCCAAGGTCCGGGCGCAGCTGCCGGCCTGCTGATCAGCCGACCGCCGGGTCCGCACCGCGCGTTGTCGCGCGACGCCGCCTGAGGGCGGACCCCAAGGCCGCGAACCCGCCGATCAGCATCAGCCACATGCCGGGCTCCGGCACGGCCGCAGGTGGCGCGAGGACGCCGTAGCGCCCATAGGCGGTCCCCGAAGCCGAGGCGATCGTGAAGTCCGAGACCGGCGCGCCGAACGCATCGAACACCTCGATTCCCGACAGGGTTGCGGTGTTGCCGTAGAGGATGTCCGCGAAGAGCGGCCCCCCGAAGCTGGGCGCGACCTGCAGCAGGTCGACGAGCATCAGCCCGCTCAGGGTCACGGCTTCCCCGGAAACGAAGTTCAGGGCGGGCGCTTGAAACACGCCGTTCGGGTATCCGTCCCGTATTGAGGCGATATCGATCCGGGCCCCACCCTGATCGTTGAATGCGACGAATCCGAACTGCAGCCGTGGAAGGACGACACCGGGCGCGTTGCTCGACGCCGTGCCGTCCAGCTTCATGCTGAAGACCACCGTGCCGGAGCCCGGCGCGGTGATCGTAAGGTGGTCCCGGAAAAAGGCTTCGGCGCTGCCCTGGAACGCGGCGGTGGCGATGAAGTCGTTGTAATTCACCGAAACGGCGGTTCCGAGCGACCCGTATCCGGCCGAGGCTGCCGAACGTCCGCCGTAGTCCGGCAGGCTGGCTGACAGGACCGCGGTTGTGGGGTGGGAGAGGGTGTTCAACGGGTCGCTGCTGAATAGGGCGACGTTGACCTCGGTCGTGGGCGGCAAGGCGGCGTTCGCCGTCCCTGCGGCGAGCAGGGATGATCCGCAGAGCAGTCCCGTGAGCAGCGCACCTTGAAGCGGCCCTCGGCGCGGCGCGACGGCGGGTGTCCGAGCCCGGCTCATGACGCGGCCACTTCGACCGCCCGCGAGACCGCGCCCGGCGTGTGGCGGCGGCTGCGCAGCATGACGCCGGCGGCTCCGAAGCCCATGATCATCAGCGCCCAGGTTCCTGGCTCGGGAATCGCCGGAGCGTCGATGTCTGCGGTTATCACGCCTGCGCCAATGGAAACGCGTCGGCCGTCGACCGTGCCCAGCCTCAGGGTCCCGGTCGAGTTCAGGGTTCCTGTCGCGCCCAGAAAGCGGCCTGTGCCGCCGCCGATCAGGGCGGTGCTGGCCAAAAGGAACGGTCCGGGCGCGGGGGGCGCCGTGACCGCGCCCGTGTAGGTCCCGTACAGGGTGGAGCCATCGTCGAAGGTCCACTCGAACAGGCCCTGGTCGTAGGGGTTTGGCGGTGGGCCGGGGATGCAGTGGCTTTCGCTCAGGGAGAAGTTCCCGAAATTCGATGTTCCTGTCGACGACAAGGCGCCGGGCGCGAGCGTGACCGTGATGGCCGCGCCGCAGCGGCCGCCTGGGGCCCCGACCAGGGGCGTGACGTTCTCGCGCGTGCCATTGAACGCCACCACGGCGGCGCTGGCCGATCCTCCGACGGCCAGGGCGAGGACGATCGAGGCCGCAGCTGTCCGAACGGTACTGATGAACATGGGGTGACTCCGGTAAAGCGGGACCACAACGGTCCCTGGCCGCCAGGGTTGGGCGTGAGGTCCCCCCGAAAAAAGGCCCCAAAGCCGATGAAAAACCGACTATCCTGCCGGGCGGCAGAGGATGGGACGTGAACGCGGTCACCCTGACGGAGCCGGAAACGGTGCGGATCGGCCCGGTCGAGGTCCGGCCCCGTACGCGTGAGATCGACGGCCCCCGCGGCCTGATCACCGTCGAACCCCGGGTCATGGAAGTGCTCGTCGCGCTGTTGGCTGCTGGCGGCCGCGTGGTGACCCGGGGCGAACTGGTCGACCGGTGCTGGGGCGGGCGGGCGGTGAGCGAGGACGCCATCAACCGCACGATCCAGCGGATCCGCTGGGTCGCCAAGGAGATCGCCGCCGACGCTTTCAGCATCAAGACCGTACACAAGTCCGGCTACCGGCTAGTCGTCGCTACAGGGAACGAGGCCGGTGGCGCGGCGACGCCGGAGGGCGCCGCCGAAGCCTCGGCCCGCGCGCCTGGGACCCGCGCCATGACGCGGCGGCTGTTCACACCCGGGCTCCTGATCGCAGGCGGCGTGGCGATGACGGCGGCCGCCGGCGCTGGCGCCCTACGCCTGCTGTCACGCCAGCGCGCGCACGAGCAGGTCGGCGCGCTTGTCGCCCGAAGCGACCTCGCGCTGCGCAATGGCACGCCGGAAGGGGTCGCTCAGGGCGCGGGGCTGCTGGAGGACGCCGTCCGGCTGGACCCCGCCAACGCAGCGGCCTGGGGACGGCTGGCGCTCGCCCGCACCCACCTTGCCGAATACGCAGAGCCCGGCCAGACCTCCGCCGTCGTCGCCGGCGTACAGGAGGCCGCGCGCCGCGCGCTGGCGCTGGATGGACGTCAGGCCGACGCGTTGGGCGCACTGGCGATCCTGCCGCCCTACTACGGGGACTGGTGGAACGCGGAGCAGCGCATGCGCGAGGTGCTGCGCATTCACCCCACCCACGGGCCCACACGTGACGCGCTGAACTTCATGTTGTCCGCAAACGGACGCGGTCTTGAGGGCTCGCGCGACCGGGTGGCCATGGCGGCGGCGGAGCCGCTGAACGCGGTTTACCAGTTCAGGCTGGTCTATGCGTACTGGCTGCTGGGCCAGGTCGCGGCCGCCGACCGTACGGCGGACCGGGCGCTGCAGCTTTGGCCTAAGCACCCCGGCGTCTGGCTCGCCCGGCTGTGGGTCCTGGCCTTCACCGGCCGGGCGGAACGCGCGATCGCCCACGTCGCCGATGCGCAGGCGCGGCCGGACTTTCCGCCGTGGATGATCCAGTCGCTGGCGCTTTCCATGCAGGCGCTGGCCGGTCGGAGGCCACTGGACGTGTCCCGGGCGGCCGATCTGCTGGTCGGCCAAGTGGTGCGCAGTCCCGGTTCGGCGGTGACGGCCGTGCTGCTGCTCACCGGCTTGGGCGAGATAGACCGGGCCTTCGCGGTGACCGACGCCTACCTTCTAGAGCGCGGCCCGTTGATCGCCAGCGTCGATTGGCGGCCCGGACAGCCGTCCGTGAACGACCAGTATCGGCGCAAGACCAACATGCTGTTCCTGCCGCCCACGGCTCCGATGCGCGCCGATCCGCGGTTCGAGCGCTTCGTTCAGGACATCGGCCTCACCGCCTATTGGGACCGCGCGAAGGTGATCCCAGACTACAAGCGCATAGAGCAAGGGCGAACCTGAGCCCTTCCTGACTGCCCCCATCGACGTCCGGCGCGCCAAGGTCTGGGCGCGAATGCCAATCTAAATCCCCGGTGAGGGCTGGACCCGGCCCGGTTTCCAAACCACCCTTACGAAAAGCGTGGGGTGAGTGTCAGGTATGATCGGGCGTCAGTCGTGAACCCCCGCGTCTTCGTGCTGACCCTCTGCACCTTCGCCTTCGGATCCGCGGCCTTCATCTTCGCCGGGCTGCTGGAGGAGATGGCGAGGGACCTCGGTGTCTCGACCGCGGTCGCGGGGCAGCTTCAGACCGCCTATGTGCTGACCTCCGCCCTGCTGGGTCCCGTGGCGGCCTGGGCGCTGGGCCGGGTGGACCGCAAGCTGGTGGTGATCGCCGGCCTGACGCTGGGCCTCGTGATGCACCTGGCCTGCAGCCTGGCGCCCAACTACGAGACCTTGCTGGTGTTCCGCGCCTTCGCCGGGCTGGCAGGAGCCATGTCAGGGCCGGCGGCGAGCGTCGCGGCCGCGTCCCTCGTTCCGCCGGAGCGCCGGGGGTCGGCCCTGGCCATGGTCTCGGGCGGCATGACGCTGGCTTTCGTGATCGGCATCCCGATCGGCAGCGTCGTCGGCGCGATCTTCGACTGGCGCGCCACCTTCCTCGTGGCCGCGGCCCTGTCCGCCATCGCCCTGATCGGCGTGGTGTTCTTCCTGCCGCGCGTGCCAGCGCCGCCGAAGCGCGAGGGCGGCCGGCTGGACCTCGCCGGAATCTGGCCGATCTACCTGACCAGCTTCCTGACCTTCGCGGCGAACATGACGCTCAACCTCTACATCGCCCCGATCGTTCGGGTGGGGACGGGGGTGACCGGGGCCGGCGTGGCCGTCTTCCAGTCGATGATCGGGTTCGGCGCGGCGGCGGGTCTGTGGCTGGGCGGTCGCGCCGCCGACCGAGGCGCGGGCAAGGCCTGGGTGCTGCAGGCCATCGCGGTCCAGGCCTGCGCCATGTCGCTGCACTTCGCCGCCACCCATCATGCGCTGCCGCCGGGCCTGGCCAGCGAGGCCCTGGTGGCCCTGGCGATCTTCCTGGCGGCGGCAGCGCTGTTCTCGATCTCGCCGGTGACCCAGTCGCGGCTGATGCAGATGACCAACGGGGCGCCGGTCGCCTTCGCCCTGAACGGCTCGGTGTTCTCGATGGGGCAGGCGACGGGCGCGACGCTGGGCGGCCTGGCGCTCGCCAGTTACGGCGTCCCCGCCATTCCCGGCGCTGCGCTGATGATGTCGGCGATTGGCTTCACCACCCTGCTGTTCGTCTTCCCACGCGGCCCGGCCAGGGCTAGCTAGACCAGGCTCGACAACCCCGCCCGCGCGGCCTTGAGGAATACACTCGGCAGGGCGTCCAGGTCGCGGCGGGGACTCCAGATCACGTTGTCCGCCGGCCCCTCGGCGCGAAACAGGCGCAGGGTCAGGGTGAAGTGGGTGAAGCCATGCTCCACCGTGCCTGCGGCGCGCCAGTCTGCCGGCGCCGGCGCGGCCTCCAGCGCTTCGGCGTCGCTCCAGCGTTCGCCCCGCCAGTCGCTGGTCGGCAGGGCTAGCATGCCGCCCAGCAGGCCCTTGGGCGGACGGCGTACCAGGGCCACCTGGTCGCCGCGCGTGAGGACATAGGCCACACCATGGCGGTGCGGCCGCTCGGCCTTGGCGGTCTTGCGGGGAAAGGCTTCCGGCGCCCCTGAGGCCAGGCCCGAGCAATGGGCCGACACGGGGCAGCGCGCGCAGAGCGGCGTCTTCGGCCGGCAGATCGTGGCCCCGAGGTCCATCAAGGCCTGGGCCCAGTCGCCCGGCCGCTCGTCACGGACCAGGGTCGCGGCCAGGCGCTTCAACTCCGGCTTGGCCTGCGGCAACGGCGCCTCGACCGCGAACAGCCGGGCCATCACCCGCTCGACATTGCCGTCGACCACATTCGTAGGCCGTCCGAAGGCGATCGCGCCCACGGCCGCCGCCGTATAGGGCCCGAGGCCCGGCAGGGCGCGCAGGCCGGCCTCGGTGTCTGGAAACACGCCGCCATGCCCAAGAGCCACCGCCCGCGCGCAAGCGAGCAGGTTGCGGGCGCGGGCGTAGTAACCCAGGCCCGCCCACGCCCCCATGACCTCGGCGTCCGGAGCAGCCGCCAGATCCCTGACGGTCGGCCAGCGCCGGGTGAAGGCCAGGAAGTAGGGGGTCGCGTGCGGCACGGTGGTCTGCTGCAGCATCACCTCGGACAGCCAGACGCGGTAGGGATCGGCGCGCGCGCCGGCGGCATGGTCGGCTGGCCCGACGCGCCAGGGCAGGGCGCGGGCATGGGCGTCGTACCAGGCCAGCAGTTCGGTTCTGAGCAGATCGGCGATCACGCGCACCGCCTACCACCCGGGCCGTCGACGCGGTAGGGTTGGCCATGCGCCGCCGACCGCTGCCCGACCTGGAGGAGACGCTCCGCATCCTGCGTGAGAAGCGGACCGTCCCGGCCCGCCGCCCGCCGCCGCCGGCCGGCCGCGCGCTCCGGGGCCTTATGAAAGAGCTGGACGCCCAGTTCAGCCAGGGCGCCTCGGCGCTGATCGCGCGCTGGCGCGAGGTGGTGGGCGAAGACATCGCGCGGCGGACGGAGCCGGTGAAGCTGGTCAAGGGCCGCAGCGGCGCCGGCGCGTCGCTGGAGATCCGCGTGGCCGGTCCCTCGGCGGCGATCATCCAGCATCAGGCGCAGGACATCCTGACCCGGGTGAACGTGTTCCTGGGGCCTGGCGCAGTGCAGAAACTGCGGATCGTGCAGGGGCCCTTGCAGCACGTGCGCGCCAAGCCGGCGCCCCGCCGCCGCGCGCCCCTGGATGCGGCGCAAGAGGCCCGGCTGGCGGAGAGCCTGGCCGACGCGCCTGAGGGACGACTGAAGGACGCGCTGATCGCCCTGGGCCGCGGCGTGTTGCGCGGGCGTTGAGCTGCTGTGGTTCCGGTTGACACACAACCGCCGCCGTCCCATCCGCAGGATCGCGGGGCTTCCTCCGATCAGCGTCAGTGTGGGCGTGAGGGAATCGCGCTTTAATTCCTTGTTCAGACCTGCCGGAAGGTAACCGATGACGATCCTGAACCGCCGCCTGTTGATGATCGCCGCCTGCATGGGCGCTGCGATGACCCTTTCGGCCTGCAACAAGGCCAGCGGCGGCGGCGCGGCCGCGAGCGACGCCATGTCGCTGGGCTCGCCCGACGCCAAGGTGAAGGTCGACGAGTACGCCTCAACCACCTGCAGCCATTGCGGTCGGTTCAACAACGACGTCTTCCCGCTGTTCAAGGCGAAATACATCGACACCGGCAAGGTGCAATACACCTTCCACGAGTTCCTGACCCCGCCCGAGGCGGTGGCCGTGGCCGGGTTCCTGACGGCGCGCTGCGCCGGCAAGGACAAGTATTTCAGCGTCATCGACGCCCTGTTCCGCAGCCAGGAGGAGATGTACCGCACCGGCGACGCGCGTGGCACGCTGGTCAAGGTGGCGCAGTCGGCCGGCATGACCGAGGAGCAATTCACCAAGTGCGTGTCCGACGAGGCCGCCAACGCCGCGCTCAACAAGCGGGTACAGTCCGCCATCCAGGACAGGGGCGTCTCCTCCACGCCGACCTTCTTCTTCAACGGCAAGAAGGTGAAGGAAGGCGAGATGACCATGGAAGAGCTCGACGCGGCCGTGGCGGAGGCTTCGAAGTAGCCGTGACGCCGTTCTCACGCCGCCGCGCGATCGCCGCCTGCGCCAGCGCCGCCGGCCTGGCGAGCCTCGCCGCCGCGCCGGTGAAGGTCCGCGCGCGCTGGCCCGCTGCGCCGGGGGACATGAACCTGGGCAATCCGAACGCGCCGGTCCGGATCGTGGAATATCTGTCGCTGACCTGTTCGCACTGCGCGGACTTCCACACCAAGGTCTTCCCTGCGCTGAAGGCCAGGTACATCGACACCGGCCGGGTCTATTTCACCGTCCGCGAACTGCTGACCGCCCCGGCCCAGGTGGCCGCGGCCGGGTTCCTGATGGCCCGCTGCAATGGCGGGCGTCAGTATTTCACCGTGCTGGACCAGGTTTTCCGCAGCCAGGACGAGATGTTCCGCACCGGAGACGCCCGGGGCCCGCTGCTCAAGGTCGCCCGGCAGAACGGCCTGACTGAAGCCCAGTTCGAAGTCTGCATTACCGACGAGAAGGCTCAGAACGACCTGGATGCCCGGCTGCGCTACGCCACCGACGTGGACCGGGTGAACAGCACCCCCGCATTCTTCATCAACGGCGCGCCGCTCGAGAACAAGAAGGTGCCCACGCTGGCGGACCTTGAAGCCGCGATCGCCCGTGCCTTGCAGCCTGCCCAGCCCGCAGCGAAAACGAACGGGAGGCGCTAGCAACCCTTGCACTTCCAGCGCCTCAGGCTCGCGGGCTTCAAGTCCTTCGTCGAACCGACCGAGTTCCGGATCGAGCCGGGGGTCACGGGCGTCGTCGGGCCGAACGGCTGCGGCAAGTCGAACCTTCTGGAGGCGCTGCGCTGGGTGATGGGCGCCAACTCCGCCAAGGCGATGCGCGCCGGCGGGATGGACGATGTGATCTTTGCCGGCGCGTCCGACCGGCCGGGCCGCAACCATGCGGAAGTCTCGCTGACCATCGACAATGCGGATCGTCGCGCGCCGGCGGCGTTCAACGACCATCCCGTGATCGAAGTCGTGCGGCGCATCGACCGCGGGGCGGGCTCGACCTATCGGATCAATGGCCGCGAGGTGCGCGCCAAGGACGTCCAGCTGCTGTTCGCCGACGCCTCGACCGGCTCGAACTCGCCAGCCCTCGTGCGACAGGGGCAGATCTCGGAGCTAATCGCCGCCAAACCCCAGAACCGGCGGTTGATCCTGGAAGAGGCGGCGGGCGTCTCGGGCCTGCATTCGCGCCGCCATGAGGCCGAGCTGCGGCTGCGGGCGGCTGAGGTCAATCTCACCCGGCTGGAAGACGTGGCCGGCGAGCTGGACACGAACCTGGCCCGGCTGCGGCGCGAGGCGCGGGCGGCAGACCGCTACAAGAAGCTCTCGGCCGAGATCCGCGCACTTCAGGGGGCGGTCCTTTACGCCAAGTGGTCGGAGGCCCGCGCCACGGCTGAACGGCTGACGGCGGAGGCTGGGGTCGCCGGCCGCGCCGTGGAGGCCACCTCGCGCGCCGCGGGCGTGGCCTCGACCCGCGCCGCCGACGCCGAGGCCGCAATGAAGCCGCTGCGGGAGGCCGAGACGGTGGCCGCCGCGATCCTGCACAAGCTCGCGATCGACAAGGACCGTATCGACCGGGAAGAAGAGGCCTTTGCGGCTGAGCTGGCGCGGCTGACCGGAGACCTTGAGCGCATCGACGCCGACGGCGCCCGCGAAGCCCACATCACCGAGGATGCTCAGTCTGCCCTGCAGCGCCTCGAGGCGGACCTTGCCGCCGTTCAAGCTCAGATCGCCGCCGCGCCGGCGCGGGGACCCGAATTGGAGGCGGCCGCCCGCAACGCCGAGGCGGCGCGCGCGACCTGCGACGCCGATGTGGAGCGCCTGGCCTCGGAACTGGCGGCGATGCAGGCGCGGCAGCGCGCCGCCCAGGCTCGGATCGAGGAAGCGCAGGCTCGCCTGTCGCGCACCCGACGCGCGTTGGACCAGGCCCGGCAGGAGCGGGCCGCCATCGGACCTGCGCTCAACCCCCAGGCGACGCAGGCGAAATCCGACCTCAGCGCTGCCGAGGCCGCCCTCGCCGCGGCCCGCACCGCGCTGGACGCCGCCGAGGACGAACGAACGCAGGCCACGCAAGCCGAGGCGGTCGCCCGCGAGGCCGCGCGCAAGCTGGACGAGCAGTTCGGCCGGCTCACCGCCGAGGCCCGGGCGCTGGCGGGCCTGGTCGCCCAGGCCCGTCGTGGCGGGTTCGCCCCGGCCCTGGACTCGGTGGCGCCCGACCGGGGCTACGAGGCGGCCCTGGCCGCCGCGTTCGGCGATGATCTCGACGCGGCGCTGGATCCCGCGGCGCCGGCCTACTGGAGCGGGCGCGAGCCCGCGCCGCCGGTCTGGCCCGTAGGCGCCCAGCCGCTGGCGCCGCTGGTCAGGGTTCCGTCCGTGCTGGCGGCCCGCCTGGCCCATGTGGCGCTGGTGGATCGCGCGGACGGCGATCGCCTTCAGAAAGGTCTGCCGCCCGGTGCGCGGCTGGTTTCGCGGGAGGGCGACCTTTGGCGGTGGGACGGCTTTACCGCGCGCGCTGAGGCGCCCAAGCCGGCAGCCGTCCGCCTGGAACAGCGGACACGGCTGGCCGAGGTTGAGGCCGCGATCGAGACGCTGGAGCCGCGGGTCTTAGCGGGTCGCGCCGAGGTCGAGGCCGCCGCCGCCCGCCTGCGCGCCGCCGAAGAGACCCTTCGCGCCGCCCGCCGCGAGGCGCCGGCCCTGGAAAACCGGCTCAGCGCGGCGCGGGCGGCCCTGGAGCGGTTCGATCGCGAAGCCGCCCTGAAGGCCCAGCGGGCGACGTCTCTGGACGACCTGATTGGCCGCTTCGAAGCCGAGCATGGCGAGTATGAGGCTCAGCTGGCCGCCGTGAGTCTCGAGGCCGGCGGCGGCGAGGCGGAAGCGGGCGACCTGCCCGAACGCCTGCAGGCCGCGCGCGCCGCCGCCGCCTCGGCCCGGGAGGCCGACGCCCAGGCCCGGGCCGCGCTGGATCTCGAAACCCGAGAGCGGGCTGGCCGCGCCCGGCGGGCAGAGTCCCTGGCGGCCGAGCATGAGGACTGGAGCCGCCGCGCGGCCGCCGCGGTCAAGCGGGTGGGCCAGCTCGAGGACGCCCGGGCCAAGGCGCATGCCGCGCTCACCGCCGCCCGAAACGCGCCCTCGACGCTCGAGACCCGCAAGCTCGCCCTGCTGGACGACCTGTCGGCTGCCGAGGCGCGCCGGTCCGCCACGTCGGACGCCCTGGCGGGCGCCGAACACGAGCGCGCCGAGGCGGACCGGGGCCTTCGCGCCGCCGAGGCCGCCGCCGCCGAGGCCCGCGAACTTCGCGCCAGCCTGAGCGCCCACGGCGACGCGGCCGTCCAGCGCCTCGCCGAGGTCGCCGCCAACATCCGCGAGGCCGCGGGCCTGGAACCCGAGGCCTTGGCGCGCAAGCTCTCCGACGAGGCCGTCGCCATCCCCACCGACGGCGCGGGCGCCGAGACGCACCTGTTCAACCTGGAGCGCCAGCGCGAGGCGATCGGGGCGGTCAATCTGCGCGCCGAAGACGAGGCCGCCGGGCTGGCCGCGCGGCTGGAGACCATGAACACCGAACGCGCCGACCTGGCCGGCGCCATCGCACGCCTGCGCCAGGGCATCGACGAACTGAACGGCGAGGGCCGTGAGCGCCTGACCGCGGCGTTCTCGGTGATCAATGGCCACTTCAAGACCCTTTTTTCCACCCTGTTCCAGGGCGGGCAGGCCGAGCTCAGGCTGGTCGAGTCGGACGATCCCCTGGAAGCGGGGCTGGAGATCTACGCCTGCCCCCCCGGCAAGCGGCTGGCGACCATGAGCCTGATGAGCGGCGGCGAGCAGGCGCTGACGGCCGCGGCCCTGATCTTCGCCGTGTTCCTGGCCCAGCCCGCGCCGATCTGCGTGCTGGACGAGGTGGACGCCCCGCTGGACGACGCCAACGTCGACCGGTTCTGCAACCTGCTGGACGAGATGTGCCGGCTCACGGCGACTCGCTTCATCGTGATCACCCACAACCCGGTGACCATGGCCCGAACCGATCGGCTGTTCGGCGTGACCATGGCCGAGCGCGGGGTGTCGCAGCTGGTGTCTGTGGATTTGCGGCAGGCCGAGGCAATGGCGGCGCAGTAGCGCGATGGCCCTGACCAGCGGTCGATCCGGCCACGCGGGCAAGTAAAGCTTGACCGGACCCCGCAGAACCCTCGGCTGCGTGCGTTGCGATCCAGATGTTCTGGGCCAGCCGGTCGCCGAATGCGCGAGTCGCCAAGCTGAACCCATATTATTGCATAAATTACAACGAGTTATACTGATCCCGCCCAGCCTTGACGCACTGCAACCGCGTCTATAGGTTCCGCGCGACCTGAAGCCCCCGCTGCGGCGGCGACGTCGTGGCCCTCAAGGCCTTTGACGGATGCCGATGCCGGACGAACCGCACGAGCTGGCGCGCAAGCGCCTTACCGAGCGGTTGGACGCCTTCGAGGCCGAACGTGCGCCGCAGAATAGCGCCGTGGCCCAGGCCTTCTCGGGAGACGGGTTCCGCTTCCTGGGTGAAGTGGTTGGTGGGGTGTTAGGCGGCGCCGGTCTTGGCTGGCTCGTCGACCGCTTCACGCATACGGAGCCATTCGGGCTGATCGGCGGACTGCTGATCGGAACGGTAGGGTCCATCTTCTTCGCGGTGAGAACCGCCGCGGCGAAGTCGAAACAAGCGATGGAACAGGCGGGACCGCTCCCGTCGGTTTCGGATGACGAGAACGATTGAGGCCGAACGATATGGCGGAACAGCCTGCCATCGACCCGATGCACCAGTTCCTGATCCACAAGATTGTGGAGATTCCGCCGCTCAACATCGGCGGCTTCCTGCTGGACCTGTCGATCACCAACTCTGTCGCCACCCTGCTGGCCGGGGCGGCGCTGTTGATGGTCTTCATCGCCGTGACCGCGCGGGGCGAGATCGTGCCGAGCCGTTCTCAGGCGGTGGCCGAGGCGCTCTACGGTATTGTCGACAATGTGTTGGTGGGACCGATTATCGGACCCGGCGGCCGGCCTTACATCCCGTTTGTCTTCACGATCTTCATGTTGATCCTTATCCTCAACCTGATGAGCGTCGTGCTGGCCATTTTCAACGTCGGCGGCCTTGAGTTGACGTTCGCGGTGACCTCGCAGTTGGCGGTGACGGCGACGCTCGCCCTGATCACCTTCCTGAGCGTCTTCATCCTCGGCTTCATCAAGCATGGGCCGAAGTTCCTCAGCCTTTTCTGGGTGCCCGGCATGGGCGTGGCTGGCGGCGCGGCCATGGTGGTGATCGAGATGATTTCCTACTTCGTGCGGCCGATCACCCTGGCCATGCGTCTGTTCGGCAACATCCTGGGCGGCCACGTGGTGATGAGCCTGTTCGGCTCGTTCGTTGTGGCGCTCGGCATCGTCGGCCTTGCGGGCGGCATCGCGACCCTGGGCTTCCTGGGCTCGGGTCTGTCGCTCGCGATGATCGTGGCCCTGACCGGCCTGGAGCTGGTCGTCGCCGTGCTGCAGGCCTTCGTGTTCGCCGCGCTAACCTGCGTCTACCTCAACGAGGTCGTGAACTTCGGTCACGGCCACTAAATCCACACCTTGAGACTACTGAGAGAGGACTATCGATATGGAAGTTGAAGCCGCGAAGCTGATCGGCTCGGGTCTCGCCGCGATCGGCATGGCCGGCGCCGGGGTTGGCCTGGGCGTCCTGTTCGGCAACTACCTGCAGGCCGCGATCCGCAATCCGTCGGCCGCCGCCAGCCAGCAGACCATGCTGTTCCTCGGCATGGCGCTGACCGAGACGATGGGACTGTTCGCCTTCGTTATGTCGCTCCTGCTGCGCTTCGGCTAAGCACCGCTCCAGGATCGCAACTCCGATGGCGACCGAGACCCACGCGACCACCGAGGCCGGCGGCCATGCCGCCGCCTCAGGGGGCCTGCCGCAGTTCGACTTCCAATGGTGGCCCGGACAAATCGTCTGGGTGCTCATCGTGTTCGTCGTGCTGCTGGCCTTCATGCGCCTGTTCGCCGTGCCCAAGCTGGGCGGGACGATCGCGGCGCGGGACGCCAAGATCGCCGGTGATGTCGCCGACGCCCGTCAGCTGAAAGCCGAGGCAGACGCCCAGGCCGAGGCGGCGGCTGCGGAGCGGGCCCAGGGCCGGGCCGAGGCTCAGAAGCTGGCCAACGACGCACGCACCCAGGCGCGAGCGCAGATTGACAAGGCCCTGGCGGCCGAGGAAATCCGCCTGGGAGAGGCCGCAGCGACGGCTGAGGCGTCGATCAACCTGGCGCGGGACAAGGCCATGGGCAATGTCGCGGGCATCGCCCAGGATACCGCCCAGGCTATCGTCGCCAAACTGACAGGCACGGCCGCCACGGCTGCCGAGCTGACTGCGGCCAGAGGATAGTTTGATGAGCGAACTGCTGACAGACGCCCACTTCTGGGTCGGCGTCGCCTTCATCCTTTTCCTGGGCCTGATGTTCTCGCTCGGGGTCCACAAGCTGGTCCTGAAAACGTTGGACGACAGCGGCGCGAAGGTGCAGGCCCAGCTCGACGAGGCAGCCGCACTTCGAGCCGAGGCGCAGACGCTGCTGGAGGGCATCAAGGTCGAGCGCGCCGCGGCCGAGCGACAAGCGGCTGAACTGCTGGCCAACGCCAAGGAAGAGGCCGTTCGCCTCCAGGCTGAGGCGCAGGTGAAGCTCGCCGAGCAAATCACCCGTCGTGGCCAGATGGCGGAGCGCAAGATCGCTCAAGCCGAGGCCCAGGCCGAGGCCGAGGTTCGCGCCGCGGCCGCCGACCTGGCCTCTCAGATGGCCGAGCAAGTTCTGGTCCAGCGGCTCGCCTCGACCACCACCGACCCCCTCATCGACAAGGCTATCGCCCAGATGGCGGGCAAGCTGCAGTAGCGCCAAGATTGGTGGCGCTCTTCCAGAGGAGCGTCGCCATCGCCGGGCGGGGTGCGTTGGGGAACGCCATCCGCCGCCCGCAAATCCGTCCACGAACCCCACAGACCACAGCGATGTCCCCGGCGACCCGGCCTGGGGAGGCCCGCCGAAGTTGGGATATCCGATCGTGCGTCCGTGGGGTTTGTGGACGACCTGCTCGCCAGCGCGAGGCCGCTAGGCGGCGCGGCGCTTGCGGAACCGGCGGCGCAGGCTTTTGCCGAAACGCAGACGCCGAGGCAGAAGGATCCGCTCCACCCGTAGGAACTGCGAATAGAACAGCGCCATGAACTCCGGATCGCGGCGCAGCAGCCGGCGGATCGGCGACACGAACCGGGGATGCGCACGCTGCAGGCGCACGAACTGGCGGCGGGCCTTGAAACTGTTGCGCAGGACGATCATCAGACCGACGACGATGACTGGAATCCCGCCGGGCCCCGGCAACGGCGCGATCAGCACCCCGACACCGATGATGGCGAACCCAAGCACCAGCATGCCGAACCGCTTGATGCGGGCAGCAACCTCGCGCGCGAGATCGTCCGTGGCGCGGTCCACGCGCAGAGATGGCATGGCGAAAGACACTTAACCGGGTCCTGGGGAGCGTGCGCCGGGGCGGGGAGGTCCCGGCGTCCACAGGGTTGATATGCTGGCCCGCAGGGGACTCGTAAAGGCGCCCAGCTGTTAAATTTTGATAACGGTCCGCTATTCGGCGGCCAATGGCGTCGGCGCCACAGTGCTGGGTTCGGGACGCCACGCGAGCCTCGGCTTCCGGGCCGCCTGGGTTTCATCCAGCCGGCGCAACGGCGCCAGGTGGGGGGCGCTGCTGAACCGGGCCGTGTCGCCCGCCTTCGCCGCTTGCGCCAGGGCGATGAGGGCGTCGCAGAACCGGTCTAGCTCGCGTCGCGACTCCGTTTCGGTCGGCTCGATCAGCATCGCGCCATGCACCACCAGCGGGAAGTACATGGTCATGGGGTGGAAGCCCTCGTCGATCATGGCCTTGGCGAAGTCGAGCGTGGTCACGCCGGTATCCGCCAGCCAGCTGTCGTCAAACAGGGCTTCATGCATGCAGGGGCCGTCGGGGAAAGCCGCGCTCATCACGCTCGAGAGCCGCGCCTTGATGTAGTTGGCGTTCAGCACCGCGTCCTCGGCCACCTGGCGCAGGCCGTCGGCGCCGTGGCTGCACATATAGGCATAGGCGCGCACGAACATGCCCATCTGGCCCTGGAAGGCGCTCATGCGGCCGAACGCCTGAGCGGCGTCATCCCGTGCCTCCTCAACAAGCTCCAGCCCGTTCGGCCCGCTGACCACCCAGGGTGCGGGGGCGAAGGGCGCCAGGGCGGCTGAGAGCACGACCGGCCCCGCACCCGGGCCGCCGCCGCCGTGCGGCGGGGAGAAGGTCGTGTGCCGGTGGATGTGCCTGGCGGCGACGCCCCGGTCGCCAGGGCGCACGCGCCCGACGATCGCGTTGAAGTTCGCCCCGTCGCAATAGAAGTAGGCGCCCGCCTCATGGGTCAGCCGCCCGATTTCGATCACGTCGCGCTCGAAGAGGCCGCAGGTGTTGGGATTGGTCACCATGATGGCGGCCACGTGCGGCCCTAGCTTGGCGGCCAGATCGGCAAGATCGACGCGACCGTCGGCGGTCTGGGCGATCTCCTGCACCGAATAGCCCACGAAGGCGGCGGTGGCGGGGTTGGTGCCATGCGCGCTTGTGGGCACCAGGACGGTACGGCGGTCGGACTGTCCCGCCGCCTCGTGCGCCGCCTTGATACAGAGCAGGCCGCAGAGTTCGCCGTGGGCGCCGGCCTTCGGGGTCAGCGCGACAGCCGGCATGTTGGTGAGCGTCTTCAGCCAGTGCGCCAGACGGTCCATCAGGGCCAGGGCCCCCTGGGTGGTGGAGACCGGCGCCAGCGGGTGCAGGTCGGCGAAGCCCGCCATCCGCGCCGCCTTCTCGTTGAGCCTGGGGTTGTGCTTCATCGTGCACGAGCCCAACGGATAGAGCGCCAGGTCGATCGCGTGGTTCTTCTGGCTGAGCCGCACGTAGTGTCGCATCGTCTCGGGCTCCGAGAGCCCGGGCAGCGGCAGCTCCGCCCGCGTCAGCCCGGCCAGGTCGGAGGCGTCGTGCTCGGGGCTGTCCAGGTCGACGCCGGTCTTGGACCAGCCGTCCAGTTCGAAGATCAGCGGCTCATCCTGGAGCAGGCCCCGGGCGCCGGTGAGCGAGGCGAAGCCCGCTGCGGCGTGATCGCCCTCGGGGCGGGTAGGGCGGCCCACGGTGTTCATGGTCATTGGCCGAGCCTCCGGCTGAGCGCTGCCCCAAGGGCCGCAATGTCTTCAGGGGTCGTGGTCTCCGTCGCCGCCAGCAGCAGCACGTCGTCCAGGCCGGCGTGGGGGTCCAGCCGCGAAAAGGGCACGCCGGCCACGATGCCGTCGGCCAGCAGGGCCTCGACCATATCCGCGGCCGAGCCGGGTGTACGCACCGCGATCTCGTTGAAGAACCGCGGCGTGAGCACCTCCAGCCCTGCCGCCTCGACGGCGGCCTTGAGGGCCCGCGCCCGGCTGTGGTTGACGGCTGCCAACTGCTTCAGCCCCTCACCGCCCAGCAGCGTCATGTGGATCGTGAAGGCCAGGGCGCACAGGCCGGAGTTGGTGCAGATGTTCGACGTCGCCTTGTCGCGACGGATGTGTTGCTCGCGGGTCGAGAGGGACAGCACGAAGCCGCGCCGGCCCTCCGCGTCCACGGTCTCGCCGCAGAGGCGGCCGGGCATCTGTCGCACCAGCTTCTCGCGCACCGCGAACAGGCCGACGTAGGGGCCGCCATAGTTCAGGGCGTTGCCGATCGACTGGCCCTCGGCCACCGCGATGTCGGCGTCCATTTCGCCCGGCGATTTCAGCAGGCCGAACGAGATCGCCTCGGTCGTTACCACGATCAGCAGGGCGCCGGCGGCGTGGGCGGCCTCGGCGATCTTCGTCACGTCGGTGACGACGCCAAAGATGTTGGGGGTCTGGACCACGACGCAGGCGGTGCCGGCGTCGATGGCGTCGATCACGGCCGCTTCGGCGTCGATGGCGGCAGCCTGACGGACGATCGTCATGCCCTCGGCGTGGGCGATGGTCTGGGTCGTGGCGGCATAGTGCGGGTGCAGGCCGCCCGACAGGATAGCCTTCTCGCGCCGGGTGACGCGTTTGGCCATCATCACCGCTTCCGCACAGGCCGTGGAGCCGTCGTACATCGAGGCGTTGGCCACATCGAGGCCGGACAGGGCCGCCACCTGGGTCTGGAACTCGAACAGCACCTGCAGCGTGCCCTGGGCGATCTCGGGCTGGTAGGGCGTGTAGCTGGTCAGGAATTCCGAGCGCTGGATGATGTGATCCACGGTGGCCGGCACATGGTGCCTGTAGGCTCCGGCCCCGCAGAAGAACGGTCCCGCGCCCGCCGGACGGTTCATGGCCGCCAGGCTGGCCAGCTCACGCTCGACCGCCATCTCGCCGGCATGGTGCGGAAGGTCGAACAGCTCGGCCCTGCGCGCGGCGGCCGGAACATCGGCGAACAGCGCGTCGATGTCGGGCGCGCCGATGACGCCCAGCATCTGGGTCCGGTCGTCGGGGGTAAGGGGCAGGTATCTCATGGGCTGTATCCGTTGGTTTCGTGCGGCCCCGCCCCCACCACCCCTTCGGGGTCCCCCTCCTCCGTTCGCACGGGTGAGGGGACCGCGGAACGCGGTGGAGGGGGCGCTGGGCTAGATCACTGGGTCTGGAGGAAGGCTTCGTAGGCGTCGCGGTCCATCAGGGCGTCGTACTGGGACGTGTCCGAGAGCCTCACCTTGGCGAACCAGCCGCCGTTCTCCGGGTCAGCGTTGACGGTCTCGGGCGCGTCGCCCAGCACCGCATTGGCGTCGATCACCTCGCCGGAGATCGGCGCATAGACATCTGAGGCGGCCTTGACGCTCTCGACCACGGCGAAGGCGTCGCCCGCGCTCACGGTCTTGCCGACCTCCGGCGTCTCGACGAACACCACATCGCCCAACTGCTCGGCCGCGTGGGCGGTAATCCCGATCGTGGCCACGTCGCCCTCGAGGACGACCCATTCGTGATCCTTGGTGAAGCGCATGATGTGGTTCCTAGAGCTTGCGGACGTAGCGGTGAGGGACGAAGGGCGAGGCGACCACCTCGGCGGCCTGGAGCTTGCCGCGTACGATCACCTTGAGGGCTGTTCCGGCGGTTTTGAGCTCCGGGGGGACGAAGGCCAGGGCGATGCCGCCCTTCAGGACGGGGGAGTACCCGCCCGAGGTGACGACGCCGATCACCGCACCGGACAGGTCGGCGACCTCCGCACCCTCGCGCGCCGGGGCGCCTTCCAGCACGCGCAGGCAGACCTTCACCCGCGCCGGCCCTTCGGCCAGCTCCTGCACGATCCGCCGTGCGCCAGGGAAGTCGCGCTGCTCGCGCCGGTTCTTGTTGATGGCGAAGGTCAGGCCCGCCTCGACCGGGCTGACGGTCTCGTCCAGGTCGTGGCCGTAGAGCGGCAGGCCGGCCTCGAGCCGCAGCGAATCGCGGGCGCCCAGGCCGATGGGGCGGACGCGCTCATCGGTCAGCAGCAGCGCCCAGACGCGGGCCGCCTCGCTGGCCGGCACGGAGATCTCATAGCCGTCCTCGCCGGTGTAGCCGGATCGGGAGACGATCAGGTCCGTGCCCAGGCCGGGCATGGCGCGGATGTCCATGAAGACCATGTCGGCCGCGGCAGGGACCAGCCTCTGGACCACGGCGGCGGCCTCCGGCCCCTGGACGGCGATCAGGGCCCGGTCGTCGAGACGGTCGACCGAAACCTGGCCGGCCAGTTCGTTGTCGATGATCCTGAAGTCGTTGTCCTTGCAGGCGCCGTTGACGACCACGAACAGGCCGTCGTCATCCGGGCGCCCCGCCATCAGGTCGTCGATGATCCCGCCGGCCTTGTTCAGCAGCACGGAATACTTCTGCCGCCTGGGCTTGAGGCCGATGTAGTCGCCCGGAACCACTTCTTCGAAGGCCGACAGCGGCGAGACCCCGCGCAACCGCGCCTGGCCCATGTGGCTGACGTCGAAGATCCCGCAGTGCTCGCGGGTCCACAGGTGCTCGGCCATCACCCCCATGGGGTACTGCACCGGCATGGAATAGCCGGCGAAGGCCACCATGCGCGCGCCCAGGGCGATATGGGCGTCGGTCAGGGGCGTGGTCTTGAGCGGCGTATCGGACAAACGGCGGGCTCCGGCTGACGACCGCACGAACCGGCAGACGCCCGTGCCCGGACCCCTGACGTCGCGCGCCCCCGCTGTCCTTGGACCTGAGAGATTTCAGACCGCTGAAACCGCGATCCTTGCTCCTTCGGCGTCCTGCGAAGCTGCATCAGCAGCGAAGCAGGAACTTTCCAGCGTTCATCAGCCCGCGCGGTCCTTTTGCCTGAGCGTTTCCGGGGCGGTTGCGCCTTCGGCTCCCCGCCGGCGCCCGGAGGTGCAGGTGGAGTCTCTCCCGCGAGAGTTGGATCCTACCTGTTGGATCGACCGGCCCAAGTCAACGCGCAATCGCCTCACGCCGAGGAACGCAGGCCGGCGCCTGACTTTTCGGCGGCGCGGTCAGGCCCCTGCGACGCGGCCGGTGATCTGTGGACCGCCCGGAGGCGGGGGGAAGCCCAGCGGCGCGACGGTCTCGCCCGGCGTTCCTGCGACGACGGCCCGGTACAGCACGTCTCCGGCCGGGCTGTAGGTGATCGCCTCGGTCAGGACAGCCGAGCCGACCAGCGCGGCAAGCCCCATCGCCCAGGCTGGATGCGCCCGTCCGCTGCGCCGCAGATCCGCGATCACACCGGCGATCGGGAACAGCAGGCACATCGCCATCGTCGCCTCCCAGGCCCAGGGCGCCAGCAGGGGCATGGGGAGCAGCCGGCCGAACCCCGGACCCAGCAGGATCGCCATGGCGCAGAAGTGCAGCCGGCGGTGCCAGTCGGTCTGGCGTCGAAGCAGGATCGCCGCGGTGGTCAGGCCGGCGAAGGTGATCAACGCGACCGGATCGAAGACCAGGAACTGCTGCGGTTTGAAGAAGAAGGGAACCTGGCCACGGCGCACGATCGCCAGGGTGACGGCGCACCCGAGCACTAGCATTGGGAGCATCCAAACCGCGGCCAGCCATCCCAGGCGGCGATGCAACGCGATGCGGCCGGTCGTCGCGAGCACGTTCTGCGCAAGGTAGATCACCACCCAGCCCATGAAGACGATCGCGTGGGCGTGAACCAAAGGCGGGGACGCGAAACTGGACCGGCCCATGGCCAACTGCAGCGAAAATCCCGCCACGATCACCACCGTCATGGCGATGGCGCCGCGCAGGAAGAAACCGTCGTCCCGTCCCGCCGAAGCGGGCATTCCATCCGTGAGTGTGGCCATGGTGTCTCCCCCTGCGTAAGCCTAGCGCGAATGGCGCCGCTTTTCCAGGCGCCTGCCGGGCCTGGGATCACGCGGGTCGCCAGACCGGGCGCGACGGCCCAGCTTTTGCCGCATCCGCTGTGAACTCTGCAGGCATGAGCGGGGGCGGTATGAGGCGAACGACGATTCTAGGCGCCCTGGCGGGCGGTCTGACGCTTTGGCTGTGCGGCCCCGCGGGCGCCCAGCCGACACCGCAGCTGGAAGACCCCGAGGGTGCGGTGGTCGAGGAACTGGTCGTCGTGGCCCGCGACAGGGGCCCGGCGTGGTGGCGGGTCTCCGACGACGACACGACCGTCTACATCCTGGCGCTGCCCGAGACCAACCTGCCCAAGGACTTGAAATGGGATGCCGCGGGCCTGGAGCGCCGGCTGCGCGGATCGAATGCGCTGATCGGCGGCGGCCGCTCGTACCGGCTCAGCCTGCGCAACATCGGCCTGCTGCTGTCGCTGCGGCGTTCGTTGCGCACCAAGGGCACAATGGAGGATGACCTGCCAGACCCGCTGCGTGCGCGGTTCGTGGCCGCACGGGAGGCCGTCGGCCAGCCGGCCAAGCACTACGCCGGGTGGGGGCCCATGGTCGCGGGCTTCATCCTCGTCGGGGACAGCCGCGAGGGTCCGCGCGGGCGCCAGGCGGACGACGAGGTGCGCCGGATCGCCCGCAAGCTGAAGGTGCGGGAAGGCCGCCGCACCCAGCGCGACGCCGCGCCCCTCCTCAAGGAATTCAAGTCGGGCCTGACCCCGGAAATCCAGACCGCCTGTCTGGCCTCGGCGCTCGATGACGTGGAAGCCGGCTCCGGGCCCGCGCTCGAGGCGGCCCGCGGCTGGGCGCGCGGCGACGTCGCGGCGGCCCTGAAGGCGCCGCGGGGTTTCGAGAAGTGCTTCCTGGTGGTCTCGGGCGGTGCGGCGGCCTGGCGCCAGGGCGTCGACGACAGCGCCGCTGAGATCGACGCGGCGCTGAAAGCCCCAGGGAAGGCGGTCGCCATGGTGCGGCTGCGCCAACTGATCGCCAAGGGCGGGGTCATCGAGACGCTGGAGGCCATGGGTCATGAGGTCGAAGGCCCGGCCGAGCGGTGAGACATCCGCCCCTGGCTTTTGGCGTTTCGAGAATCTACGGAAGCGCCATGCGCATCCTGCTTTTCACGCTTCTGGGTCTGGCCTCGTTGTTCGCGACCGTGGCGGTGGCGGCGGATCTGTTCAGCCGGGCGCATAAGCCGCGCGGCGAGATGATCGACATCGGCGGCCGGGATCTTCGCCTCGTGTGCGAGGGGCCGACGTCGGCGAGGCCCGTCATATGGATGGAGGCCGGGGCGTTCAGCGGCGCGGCCGACTTCGCAGCCCTGCAAGCGAAGCTGACCGCCCGCGGCCTGCGGTCTTGCGCCTACGACCGCGCCGGCATGGGCTATTCCGACACCGGGCCGGGCCCGCGGGACGGCGACGCCATTGTGGCGGACCTGGAGCGGCTGATCGCTGCCTCGGGCGAGCGCGGGCCGTTCGTTCTCATGGGCCACTCGATGGCCGGCCTCTACATCCGCCAGTACGCGGTGCGCAATCCCGACAAGGTGGCCGGGCTGGTGCTGCTGGATGCCGTCACGCCCGAACTGATCGACCAGCCGGGGGCGGCGACCTTCGTCTCGGGCATGACCCTGGTGGCCCGGCTCGGCGCGGTCGCGGGCAGCCTTGGGCTGACCAAACCGCTCTACTGGCGCGCCGACCGAATCGGACTGCCGGCCTATGGCCTGGCCGAAAAGCGTCGGGGGTTCGTCTCCGGCCGGCAGAGCCGCGCGGCCCTCAACGAGGTGCTGCACTGGCACGCCGCGGCGCTCCAGACCCTGGCGGCCGGCGAGTTGGACCCGGCCTGGCCAGTCGCCGTCATAACCGCCGGTCCGCAGTCGCCCGAGCGTCAGGCCTGGAACGCCGTGCGCCACGCTCCTGCCGCGCGCTCACGCGCCGGGTTTCTCGAGAATGTGGACGCCGCGACCCATACCTCGCTGCTGGGCGCCGTCCACGGCGAGCGGGTGATGGTTGGGGTGGAGCAAGTGCTCGCCGCCGCTACATCCGCTCCGGAACGCTGATCCCCAGCAGGTCCAGCGCCTGTTCGAGCTGACGCAGGGCCGTCGCGGCCAGGGTCAGGCGTGAGGCCCGCAGGGTGGGCTCGGCCTGCAGGATCGGGCAGGCGGCGTAGAACTTCGAGAAGGCCTGGCTCAGCCGGTAGGCGTGTTCGGCCAGGGCGTTGGGAGCCTTCTTGTCGTAGGCCTCGGTCAGGGCCGCATCGAAGGCGTCGAGAGTCAGCACCAGGTCGCGCTCGGCCGGCTCGTTCACGACCACCTCTCCACCCACGGCGCCCTCGGCCTCCGCGCGGCGCAGGATGCTTTTCACCCGCACGGCTTGGTACAACAGATAGGGGCCGGTCTTGCCCTCGAAGCTGGTGAAGCGGTCGAGGTCGAAGACGTAGGACGTGCCCCGGAAGTTCTGCAGGTCGGCGAACTTCAGCGCCGCCACCGCCACCTTGCCGGCGATATCCTCAAAGGCTTCGGCGTCCAGGTTCTCACCGAGGCCCGCCTCCCGCAGTCGCTCGCGGGCCTTTTCGCGGGTCATCTCGATCATGTCATTGAGCTTCAGGACACCGCCCTCGCGGGTCTTGAAGGGCTTGCCGTCGGTCCCGTTCATGGTGCCGAAGCCGATGTGCTCCAGCTGGCCTTCGGCGGCGTAGCCGGCTTGGGTTGCGGCGCGGAACACGATCTCAAAATGGTCGGCCTGGCGCTGGTCGACGCAATAGATCACCAGGTGCGGATCGAACGCCTGCTTCCGGTCCAGGATGGTGGCCAGGTCCGTGGTGCCGTACATGGCCGACCCCTCGGACGACACCACCAGCAACGGCGGAAGCTCGCGCTTGTCGCCCTGCCGCACCACCCGGATGATCCGGGCGCCCTGGTCGTCCACCAGCAGGCCCTTGGCGTCCAGTTCGGTGACCATGGGGGCGATCAGGTGCTCGACGTCGCTCTCGCCCTTCCACCAGTCGAAGTCGACGCCCAGGGCATGGAAGTCCCGCTCCAGCGCCACCTGGGTCACAGCGCGGAACCGCTCCCACAGGGCGTAGTAGCCGGGCTGTTTGGACTGCAGGCCCATGGTGATCTTGCGTGCGCGATCGCGATAGTCGGTGTCGGCCTTGCCCTTGGCGGCGGCCTCCGGATAAAGGCGGTCCAGGTCGGCCAGGGTGACGAGGTCGAATACCTTGGCGCTCTCGTCGTCGCCCAGGAAGAACTCGGTGCTGCTTAGAGATTCGGGCAGCTTGTTCAACACTTCGACCAATGCCCCGATAACCGGAACCTCGTCCATGACGGCGCCGATCAACAGGCCCATCTGATAGCCCCAGTCGCCGAAGTGGGCGTCGCCGATCACCTCGTCGCCCCGGAACCGGTACAGCCGCTTGATGCTCTCGCCGATGATCGAGGCGCGCAGGTGGCCCACATGCATCGGTTTGGCGACGTTGGGGCCGCCATAGTCGACGATCACCCGGCGCGGCGCGGCCACCGTCTCGGCCCCCAGGCGCGGGTCGGCGGCGATGGTGTTGGCGCGGTCCGACAGCGCAGCCTCGGCCACCTTCAGGTTGATGAACCCCGGCCCGGCGATCTCCACCCCGGCCAGGCGCGGGTCGCCCGCCAGCCGTTCCGCCACCGCAGCGGCGATCTCGCGCGGATTCTTGCCCAGACGCTTGGCCGCCGCCAGCGCACCGTTGGACTGGAAATCCGCCAGGTCAGGCCGGTCCGAGGACGTCACCCGACCCAGTTCCGGAGGCGCGCCGACAGCGGCGAAGGCGGCTTCCACCGCCTCGCCCAGCGCCCGCTTCAGGTCGCTCATGGGGTGGGCGTGGTGCTCGTCTGGCCGACGTTCAGCCGGAAGCGTTTGCCCTCGCGGTTGAAGGCGGCCATCTGCGGCGTCACCTCAAAGCCGATCAGGACTTCGAAGTTGGAGCCCGACGTGGCGATCCCGGCGCGCGGAATGACGATCTGGTTGATGTTCTCGGTCACATAGACCCGGTCCTGGCCCTCGGGAAAGGTCACCGGCAGGTCAAAGGTCTGCTTGGCGATCACCATGCGGTTGCGGTCAGTGACGGCGACCCAGTAGCGATAGGTCTTGTCCCGGCCCTCGGCCTGGGGCCCCTTGCCCAGCTCGAACAGCACCTCAACCGTCACCTTGATCGGGTCGGTGTCCTTGTACTCGCAGCCGGCCGAGATGCCCTGGATCTCCCCCGACCAGCCCACGGCGGCCGAGGCTTCGCGGGCGTCCTTGAACTCGACGTAGCGGTGGGCGTCGTACAGCGACTTCACGAACGGGCACGGCCCGGCGTTGCGCAGCGCCTGCAGCGGGGCCTGGTTGTCCCCCCACTCCTCCTTCTGCTTGCGCTTCTTGGCCGCGTCTTCCTGTTGCTTGCGCTGTTCGGCCTCAGGATCGCGGCGGCCTTGCGCATAGGACATCGCCGGCACGGCGGTCAGGGCGGCCATCACGGCGCAGGCGAGCATCAGGTGGCGGCGCATGGTCAAGCGTCCAGAGGTGAGGGCCGCGAGGACGTCGCGGAGTCAGGGCCTAACTACAGCCTGACGATTGCGGCTGCAACGCGGCTGCAACGCCGCTGGCGATCCGCCCGCCCACGCCTTAAGTTCCCGGCCATGTCACCGCGCCCCCCGATCACCGTCCTCTTGGCCAGTCCGCGCGGATTTTGCGCCGGGGTGGACCGGGCGATCCAGATCGTGGAGCGCGCCATCGCGAAATATGGCGCTCCGGTCTACGTGCGACACGAGATCGTCCACAACCGCCATGTGGTCGACCGGCTCAAGGCCCTGGGCGCCGTCTTCGTCGAGGAACTGGACGAATGCCCCACCGACCGCCCGGTGGTGTTCTCCGCCCACGGCGTGCCGAAATCCGTGCCGGCCGAGGCCAGGGGCCGCAGGATGTTGTACCTCGACGCCACCTGCCCCCTGGTCTCCAAGGTCCACGTCGAGGCCGGCCGCCACCATGACGCCGGGCGCGAGATCGTGCTGATCGGCCACGCCGGCCACCCTGAGGTGGTGGGCACCATGGGCCAGCTGCCCGACGGCGCCGTGGCCCTGATCGAGACGGTGGCCGACGCCCAGGTCTTCACCCCCAAAGACCCTGCCAATGTCGCCTTCGTGACCCAGACCACGCTTTCGGTGGACGACACCGCCGAGATTGTGGCCGCCCTCCGGGCCCGGTTTCCCGCCATCGCCGCCCCGCACAAGGAAGACATCTGCTACGCCACCACCAACCGCCAGGAGGCGGTGAAGACCATCGCCGCGCGGGCCGAGGTGCTGCTTGTGCTGGGCAGTGCCAACTCCTCCAACTCGGTCCGCCTCGCTGAAGTGGGCCTGCGCTCCGGCGCCCGGGCGCACCTGATCGACGACGCTGACGGCCTGGACTTCGCCTGGCTTACCGGCGCCCAAACCGTCGGCGTCACCGCAGGCGCCTCAGCCCCCGAAGTGCTGGTCCAGGGCGTCATCGACCGCCTGGCCGAACGCTTCGAGGTGACGGTGGAAGAGGTGGACGCCGCGCGTGAGACGGTGACGTTCAAGCTGCCCAAGGTGCTGGCGGGATAGGCTTGCAATAAGCGCTTGCAGGACACGCGGCCCTTCCCTACCTTGCTTGCGTGAATAGCAAGCAGCGAAAAACGCTGGCGGCGATTTTCGGCCTCCCGACGCCGGTCAACTTAGCCTGGGTTGATATCGAAAGCCTGCTCAGGGCGGCGGGCTGTCAGGTCATTGAGGGGCCGGGTTCAGCCGTGTCGTTTCGGCATGGCGTCGAGGTCGAATTCTTCCACCGTCCTCACCCGGCAAAGGAAGCGAAGCGCTACCAGGTGCGCGCCGCCAGGGCGTTTCTGATCCGGATTGGAGTTCGACCATGAGTACGATGATCTACAAGGGCTATGCCGCGCGGGTGGAATTCGACGACGAAGACGGCCTGTTCGTCGGTCGCGTCGCCGGCCTGCGCGACGGAGTAAACTTCCACGGCGAAACTGTGAAGGACCTCAGGATTGCGTTCCGAGAGGCAGTGGATGGCTACCTCGACGTCTGCGCGCGGATCGGCAAGTCGCCGCAGAAGCCGTTCTCCGGCCAGCTCATGGTCCGCGTAGATCCCGCCGTCCACGCCCGCGCCGCCCAGGCCGCCGAACTCGCCGGCATGAGCCTGGCCAAATGGGCCGAGGCGGCCCTCGACCGGGCGGCGCGGACGGCCGGCGGCGGCTAGGCAACCTCTTCTCGAGGCGCGCGGAAAGCTCGCGATGCGGTGACCTTTGCTGACTAGGGGCCAGGGCGGCTCGCACTACGTCACCGCCCCTACCGCTCCGCCGGCCCCTCGACCTCCAGCCCCATGCCCTCCAGCGTCTCGATCACCCCGCCCCGGGCGATCAG
>JANPKX010000137.1:0-2074 GCA_031426235.1 Alphaproteobacteria bacterium
GGCGGGCTTGAACAGCTCCGTCCGCCGGCTGATCGCCGCCACCACCGCCTCGCGCACCAGCACCGGCTCACCGTCCGAGATCGTCACCGTGCAGCTCACCGGCTCTGTGCCGCGGCGGATGGCGACCGCGCCGATCTCGACGTCGCCCACCGGCGCGCCGTCGACGATGGCCGAGAGGCAGGCGCCCGTGGCGGACCGGGCGTCCGAGACGACGTCGGCGTGCGCCCAGGCGGGCAGGACGGCGAGCGCGGCGGCGATAAGGATACGCATCATATTCCGTTGGCCCAGCTTCACGGCGGCCATGTGGCGCCTAGCCGGTATTGCGAAGGCCGGAGGCGATGCCGCCGACGGTGAGCTGGATCGCGAGTTTCAGTTGCGGATCCTCGTCCCCCGCGCGCCTGCGGCCAAGAAGCTCGACCTGCAGGTGGTTAAGGGGATCCACCACTTCTGCGGCGAGGGCGACCGACTCGGCCATCTGGGGGTGGTTGTCCAGCAGCCGCTGGCCGCCGCGCAGTTCAAGCACCAGCGCGCACGCCGCCGCATGCTCGGCGCGAATGGTCTGGAAGATCGCCAGCCCTGCCGCGCCGGGACACAGCGCGGCATACTTCGCTGCGATGGCCATGTCGGACTGCGCCAGGGCGACCTCCATGTTGGAGATCAGCGTCTCGAAGACCGGGTCCCCGGCAAGGGGCTGCAAGTCCGCGGCGCTGAGCCCGGCCCGGGCGACGCCGCCCGCGAAGCCATACCAGGCCGGCAACATGAAGCGGGCCTGCGACCACGAAAACACCCACGGAATCGCCCGCAGATCTTCGATCCGGCGACTGGGCGTGCGCGAGGCCGGCCGGCTGCCGATGTTGAGGCCAACCAGTTCACTGATCGGCGTCACCGCCCAGAAGTAGTCCTCGAACGCCGGGGTCTCGTAGACCAGCGCCCGATAGGCGGCGAACGAGGCCGTCGACAGCGTCTCCAGAACCTCGGCGGCGCGTGGATCCTCCGCCCTGTCGTCCGGCCGGGCGCTGGCCATCAGCACCGCGGCGGCCAGGCTTTCCAGGTTGCGCCGGGCGGTCGGCTGGTCACCGAACCGGCGCGAGATCATCTCGCCCTGCTCGGTCAGGCGCAGTCGCCCCTTCACCGTACCCGGCGGCTGGGCCATCACCGCCTGGGCAGCTGGACCCCCGCCCCGGCCCACCGAGCCGCCCCGGCCGTGGAAGTACCAGAGGTCGTAGCCCGCCGAACGCCCCTGCGCCGACAACGCCTGCGCCGCCTTGGCCACATTGTGCCGCGAGGCGACGTAGCCGCCGTCCTTGTTGCTATCCGAATAGCCCAACATCACCTCGCGCCAGCCGGACTCTCCGAACAGCGCTGCTGGCAGAGGCAGGGCCAGCCACTGGGCCAGCAGGTCCGGTCCGTGCTCCAGGTCACCGATCGTCTCGAGCAGAGGCGTGATCCGCAGGGCGCTGCGGCCCCCCTCCCCGCCCTGCACCAGCCCCGCCTGCTTCAGCAGCACCAGCGGCTCCAGGATGTCCGACAGGCTGGCGGTCTTGGAGATGATGTAGGCACCCAGCGCCCTCTCGCCGTAAAGGCGCACGACCTCAGCCGCCGCATCGAGGGCTCCGAGCTCGCGCGTGGTTTCCTCAGAATAATCCAGGAAAGGCGAACGCAACGGCCGGTCATGGCTGAGCTCCTTGGACAGCACTCTCACCCGCTCGGCCTCGTCCGAGCCCAGGTAGTCGATGGCGACTCCGGCCCGCATGTAGAGCTCATGAATCGTCCGCTCATGGACGTCGGCGTTCTGGCGCAGATCCAGGCTCATCAGGTGGAAGCCGCAGGCCTTGGCCACCTCGACCAGGGTGCGCAAGGATGTGCCGACCAGTCGTTCGCCGCCATTGCGCTCCAGACTGTCGATGACGATCGCCAGGTCGGCGACGAAAGCGTCCGGACCACCATAGGGTTCGACATCGGTCGCGCCGTTGGCATAGGCGACGGGCTGGCCCGTCAGCTTCTGCGACACGGCGGTCAGGCGGTCGAAAACCAGTTCCAGCGCCAGGCGATAGGGCTCGTCGATGCGGTGCAC
>JANPKX010000138.1:0-5667 GCA_031426235.1 Alphaproteobacteria bacterium
CGGTTCAGGAAGCCGAAATTATTGCGGATGTTGTTGGAAAACTGGGTCTTCAGCCGCGTGCCCAGGATGTCCCAGCCACCTGCGGCGTCGTCCGCGCCATCGACGATCACCGCCGTCGCCACGTCGCCGAAGATGAAGTGGCTGTCGCGGTCGCGAAAGTTCAGGTGGCCTGAACAGATCTCTGGATTGACCATCAGCACGGCACGAGCCGAGCCCGACGCCACGAAATCCGCCGCCGTCTTGATACCGAAGGTGGCGGACGAGCAGGCCACGTTCATGTCGAAGGCAAAGCCCTCGATCCCCAGAGCCTGTTGCACCTCGATGGCCATGGCCGGATAGGCGCGCTGCATGTTCGAGGCGGCGCAGATCACCGCGCCGATCTGCGAGACGTCCTTGCCCCAGGCCGCGATGGCCTGCTTCGCCGCCTCGACCGCCATCTCGGCCAGCACCGAGATCTGGTCGTTCGGGCGCTCGGGGATGTTGGGCGCCATGCGCTCGGGATCGATCAGGCCGGACTTGTCGACCACGAACCGCGACTTGATGCCCGACGCCTTCTCGATGAACTCGGGCGACGAGGGGGCCAGGGCCTGGACGTCGCCGGCCGCGATGGCTTCCGCATTGGCGGCGTTGAAGCGCTCGACGTAGGTGTTGAAGGTCTCGACCAACTCGGCGTTCGAGAGGCTCTGGGGCGGGGTGTAGAGCCCCGTGGCGGCGATCACCGCTGTCGTCATCGTCTCACTCCCAAAACCGGTGCGCCTGATTACCACGACCGCGGCGGGCGTCACGGCCATTGTGGCGCAAGAGACACAGATAGCGGACGAACACGCCCCCGCCACAGAACCGTCGGTCCCAGGCCGCGTTTCCCGCCGACCACCACCTCTGGGCGGGCTGCCTGACTGAAGTACGGAGTTACCCTACGAAATGAAAAACGCTCTCATCACCGCTGCCAGCCTCGCCGCCATGGCCGCCCTCGTCCCGGCCGCTGCCTCGGCCCAGACGGCCGCCGCCCCCACGACCGGCGCCTATGCCAACCTGAACGGCGTGATCCTCGACGGCGGCCAATCCGACCTGAAGGCGATCCAGGGCCGTGTCGGCTACCGTTTCCATCCCAATGTCGGCGTGGAAGGCGAACTGGCGACCGGCCTCAAGAGCGACACCGACACCATCGCGGGCATCCGGGTGAGTACCAAGCTCAAGCATGAGGCCGCCGCCTATGTGGTTGGCTTCGCGCCGATCGGCCCGAACACCGACATCCTGGCCCGCATCGGCTATGGCACGACCAAGATCCGCGCCAAGGCGGCTGGCATCTCGGCCTCCGACTCCTCCGAGTCGGTGAACTATGGCGTCGGCGCCCAGCACCACTTCGACGGCCTGAACGGCATCCGCGCCGACTATACCTATCAGGACTTCGAAAAGGGTCAGGGCCACGCCAATGTCTGGAGCGTCGGCTACGTCCGCCGGTTCTAGTCGTATCGGGCGCCAAGCCTGATCGCCTGAGATGGGAAGGGCCGCTCCGTTATCGGGGCGGCCTTTTCCTTGACCGCAACGGAACGCCCCTCCACGTTTCGCTGCTGGGGAGATGCACGGTGGACAAGGACTTTCTGATTCAGCTGGCCGCGTCCGCGGCGGCGGTCGGGGCGCTGATCGCCTTGGCCGCCTGGGCCAAGATCGCCCGCCCGGCGGGACCCCTGGACGAGCGGAAGGCCCGGACGATCCTGACGGAGGAGTTTCCGGGTCGGGCGGTCCAGAACCTATGGATCGCCTCGGACGGTGCGGGCGCCCTGGCGCGGTCCGGGGGCCTTGCGCTGGTGATCTGCCAGGTGGGTGATGGCTTCGTCGCGCGCCAGGCGCCCTGGGCCCAGGTGGTCTGCGCCAGCTTCAAGGACGGCAAGCTCCGCATCAATCTCGACGACATCTCCGCCCCGACGGCGGTGATCGCCCTGCCGGCCTGGCCGCCGAAGGACCTCGCGGCATGAAGGGCATCGACCCGGTCGCCCTCGCCACGCCGCTGTTCATCGTCACGATCATCCTGGAGATCGTGCTGACCCGGCTGTGCAAGCTCAAAGCGCACTACGAGGCGCGGGACACCGCCGCCTCGCTGTTCATGGGCCTGGGGTCGAGCGTGGCAGGACTGGCGACCGGCGGACTGGTCGTGGCCGCGACGCTGTGGGTTTATCAGCACCGCCTGTTCGATATTCCGATGACGGTCGTCTGGGCCTGGGTCGCGATCTTCCTGCTGGAGGACCTGACCTACTACGTCTTCCATCGGCTGAGCCATGAGCGCCGGTTCTGGTGGGCGGCTCACGTGAACCATCACACCAGCCAGCACTATAACCTTTCCACCGCGCTCCGGCAGACTTGGACGGGCGGCCTCGCCGGGACCTGGGCCCTGTGGCTGCCTCTGGCCTTCCTGGGCTTTCCGCCCGCGATGATCGCCCTGCAGAAGGGGATCAGCCTCGTCTACCAGTACTGGATCCATACCGAGGCGATCCGGCGCATGCCGCGCTGGTTCGAGGCGGTGTTCAATACGCCCTCGCACCACCGGGTGCATCACGCCCGCAACCCGATCTACCTGGATCGCAACTATGCCGGCATCCTGATCGTCTGGGACCGGCTGTTCGGCACGTTCCAGCCCGAACTGACCGCCGAGCCCTGCCGTTATGGCGTCGTCAAAAACCTGGGCACGTTCAACATCCTGCGCGTCGCCTTCCACGAGTGGATCGCGATGGCGGCGGACGTTTCGCGCCACCCCCGGCACCTGCTGGGCTATGTGTTCGGTCCGCCGGGATGGAGCCACGACGCCAGCCGTGAAACCAGCGCCATGATCAAGGCCCGGGCGAGGGTGTCCGGCTAGGGGCTCAGCGCACCCGGCGCAGCTCCAGGACATCCAGCTTGGATTCGGCCGCAGGCCACGGGAGCGCGAGGCGCCAGCGATCGTTGCCGGTGCGTTGAACACGGCCGATCAGGTCACGCTCCGGCTCAGCGCCGTACCGCGGCGTGCGACGCTCATCGCCGAGTTCCAGCACGCCCACAAACTGCGTCGCGCGGCGCTCGTCCGGCCCTTCGATCGGGCAGATCAGCCCCACCGGCCGCTGCGAACCGGTGATCTTGCGCAGGATCAGATCGCCCCCGGGCGTCAGATCAACCTGGCAGCGGAACCAGCCATAGGCGATGAACGGCACGCCTGCGGGGTTCCCAGCGCCCAACTTGATGGTGCGGCACTGATAGCGGCCGGGTGTGGGCTGGGGGCGGTCCAGCTTGAGGCGTGGCTCGACCACCGCGCCCAGCCGGCGCAGGTCCCGTGCCGCGCCGCCGGCGCGCGCATCCGCCAGCGCAGCGCTCCAGGCCTGGTCCAGGCGCGCGATCCGCTGCGCATCGGCCCGCGTGGGCGTGCAGGTCATGCCAGGCTGGGCCAGAGCTGTCGACGCGACGGCCGCCAGCGCCAGGCCCAGGAGCAACGGTCTCACCACGGGCACGCCGCGCCGCCGGTTCAGAACCGCCGCTTGTAGGCGATCCGGGTGGGCGTCATCCGCAGGCCCTCATTGGCGGACCACTCGGCCTTGGGTTTGATATCCACCTCAGGAACCTCGTCGATGTTCGACGGCTCGGCGGGCCGCAGGGGAGGCGCAGGCTCGGTCTTGAGGCGCGGACTACGTGGGGCCGGCTTCGCGGACGCCGAGAGCGAGGCTGCGAGCACCGGCAGCGGCGACCACGTCTGCGCCACGGCCGGCAGGGGGGCGGCCACCATCGTGGCGACCGCAATGTTGAGGATCGACAATGATTTCAAGGCGAGGCTCCCAGGGTAGGCTGCCGCCTTGAACCCCCCGCGCCAGCTTTGGTTTCACCCCGACCGTCACGCCCGCTCGATACGGGCGGCGAAGCAGCCGGCCGCTGCGTTATGAGCGTGGATATAGGCGGCCTCGGGGTTCTGAAACGTCACGCGCACGGCTTCGTCGATCGCCGCGCCCTTCGCCAGTTCGGCCCCGATCAGCATGCCGTCAGCGTCGAAGATCCGCAGCGCGATAGTGCGGCCCTGGAACACCGGCGGTATCTCGCCCACGGTCCGCAGCGTCTCGCCGGCCGTCTCGTTGACATAGATGGCGTAGGCCGACCGGAACGGGGTTCGCACGGCGTGGCTTTCGAAGTTCATCAGCAGCACCGTATCGCCCACCTGAGCGTCCTGCAGGGTGATGCGGCAGGGGTAGCCCGGATGGGCATCGACGGTTTTCCGCACGATGCCGTGCGCGGCGAGGTGCTCGTCCGACAGGCCGAACAGGGGTCGGAAGGTCTCGATGGGCAGGCCGGTGACGGCGTAGGTCATGGGAAGCGCTCCGTTCGACAGGACGGTCAACTTCGCCGTGCCGGGTCGCGCCGCCAATGTGGCGAAGCCAACACAAGTCCGAATGCCGCTACTCCGCAGGTCGTGCCGGTAAGCCCTCCGCGCCGACCACGACGGCCTCCGCGGCCGCATGGCGGTGGCCGACGATGGCGCGGTACTCGGGCGAGTTCCACCACGTCATGGCCGCCTCGCGGTTGTCGAAGGCGACCACCACCAGCCGCTGGCCGGCCCAGCCGCCTTCCAGCACGTCCGGCGCATCGGAGACGGCAAGCAGCCGACCGCCATAGTGGTTGAGGGCCGGCATGAAGCCGGCCCCGTACTGCGCGTAGCGTTCCGGGTCGCGAATCGCGACCTGGGCGGTGAGGTAGTAGGTCATGCGGCGGCCTTCCGAACGATCTTGAACACCGCGTTGGCGCGGGCGCAGGGCTGGCCGTCGGCGGTGACGAAGGCCTGGGTGAAGCCTAGCGCGCCGCCGAGCTTGACGAAAACCGTGTCGAATTCCAGCCACTGGCCGATCTGGGCGGAACCTAGGAAGTCGACCGTCAAGTTGACGGTCACCAGCCGCGATCCATCCCCCAACTGGTGTGCGCAGCTCAATCCCATCGCATTGTCGGCCAGGGTGGACATAAGCCCGCCATGGACGAACCCGCGGCTGTTGGTGTGGGCCGCTCCCGCCCTCAGGCCCAGGATCACCGCGTCGCCCGAGATCCGCCGGTACAGCGGCTCCCAGGGGTCGGTCATCGGGCTCTTGCGGTCGTGACGCTCGAACCCGTCGGGGGCCTCCAGCACCGCTTCCATCACGCCGCCCCGGCCAGCTGCGACAGGCTGGTGAGCGTGCCGTGACAGGCCCTGGCCGCCTCCGCGCCCTTCTCCCGGAAGTGCGCGTGGAAAAAGCGCTGGTGCACATCGTGCTCATGAAAGTGATGCGGCGTGAGCACCACGGAAAAGACCGGCGTCTCGGTGGCCAACTGCACCTGCATCAGCGCCTGGATCACGGTCTGGGCGACGAAGTCGTGGCGATAGATGCCGCCGTCGACCACGAAGCCCGCGGCCACGATGGCGGCGTAGCGGCCGGTCCGCGCCAGCGTCTGGGCGTGCAGCGGGATCTCGAAGGAGCCGGGGGTCTCGAACTTCTCGATGGCCGTGGGCGGGATGCCCAGGCTGCCCATCTCCTCCACAAAGCCGTCATAGGCTTCGCGGACGATCTCGGCGTGCCAGAGGGCATGCACGAAGGCGATACGCCCCGCGCGAAAGGCGCCGTTGGCGGTGGGGAACTCAAGGGTCTGCAGTTGGGTGGTGGCGACTTCAGTCATGGTCTTCTCCCTGAC